>CAJOQC010000191.1 GCA_905236785.1 uncultured Selenomonadaceae bacterium | reverse complement strand
CCTGCCGATGCCGCAAAAGCCGATGCTCCTGCGGCATCCTCTGGCGGCGGTTCGTCCATAGAACTTAGCGACGGCGAGAAAGATATTATAAAACAAGCACAAGAAGGCGGACTTCGCGGCATTCATATTCAGGTTTCATTGGCCGAAACCTGCCTTTTGAAGTCGGCGCGTTCGTACATGGTTATGAACGCTCTTGACGAATTGGGCGAAGTATTAAAATCCGTACCTCCCGCCGAAGATTTGGAACAGGAAAAATTCGAGCGCAGTTTTGACGTAATCGTTGTCACCGGCGCGGAAGAAAAGGCCTTAGAAGATGCGCTGATGTCCATCTCCGAGGTGGAAAAGGTCGTGATTGAAATTATCAATCCCGACAAAAAAGAAGAACCTGCGCCTGCGCCGGCTCCCGAACCGCCGAAGGCGGCAGCTCCTGCGCCTGCTCCCGCCAAACCTGCCGCGCCCGCCGCAAAACCTGCGGCCAAGCCCGCCGCTCCGGCTGCGGCCGCCGCTCAGAAAAAGAGCCACGGCAGTCAGTCGGTGCGCGTTGACATTGATAAACTTGATACACTCATGAATTTAATGGGCGAGTTGGTTATAAACAAAGTTCGCCTTGAACAAATCGGCCAGACCCATCGTATAAGCGAGCTTACCGAAACTTTGGAACAAATGGACAGAGTGACGACGGATCTTCAAAACATCGTCATGAAAGTCCGCATGGTTCCCGTAAGCCAAGTATTTAACCGTTTCCCCCGCATGGTGCGCGACGTTGCCAAAGAACTTAACAAGGAAATCAACCTCACCATCGAAGGCGAAGAAACAGAACTTGATCGTACCGTTATCGACGAAATCGGCGATCCGCTGATGCACTTGTTGCGTAACTCCCTCGACCATGGCGTGGAGCATCCCGACGACCGCGAGGCCAAGGGCAAACCTCGCGTCGGCGAAGTCGGCCTTATTGCGCGGCATGAAGGCAACAACGTCGTCATCATGGTTACGGACGACGGTTCGGGCATCGATGCCAACAAGATTCGCAAAAAGGCAATCGAAAAGGGCATGATAACCCAAGACGAAGCGGAGCGTTTGGACGATGCCGATGCGGTTCGTCTTATCTTCCTGCCCGGGTTCTCCACGGCGGAGCAAATAACCGATATTTCGGGGCGCGGCGTGGGCATGGACGTTGTGCGGAGCAAGATTGAATCCTTATCGGGTCATGTCGATGTCGAAACCCACATTGACGAAGGCAGTATCTTCAAAATTAAACTGCCCCTCACGTTGGCGATTATACAAGCAATGCTGGTCAAGGTTCAAAAGGAAATGTACGCCATTCCTCTTGCATCCATCGACAGCACCATAAATATTCAGCCCGAAGACATAAAGACGGTTCAAAACAAAGAAGTAATCGTTTTGCGCGGCGAGATTATCCCCATTATTCGCATGGAAAGTATGCTCCAAGTGCCCCATGTGCAAGATGCCGACGAACTTTTTGTTGTGGTGGTTCACGCCGGTGAGCTTAAAGCCGGTATCGTGGTGGACAACCTCATCGGACAGCAGGAAATCGTTATCAAGACGCTGGGCAATCTGTTCATGGGCTTAAAGATGTTCTCCGGCGCAACGGTTTTGGGCGACGGTCGCGTAGCTCTCATTATAGACGTTGCGACGATGATGCAATAATGATGCAATAAAGCGAAAGGAAGGCAAACAAGATGGCAAACGAAGAAAACAATGCAGTTGACGAGGGCATCCAGGTTGTTGCCTTTAAGCTCAGGGACGAAGAATACGGACTTAGCATATTAAACGTGCAGGAAATTCGTAACCTTACCGATATTACGCGGGTTCCCTTTTCCGCCGACTTCATAAAGGGTGTTATCAACTTGCGCGGCAGTGTGTTGCCGGTTATCGACTTAAAACAGCGTTTAGGGTTGGAGCAAACGCCCTACACGGAAAAAACCCGCATAGTTACGGTGACGGTTGACGATTTGCACGTAGGTATGTTGGTCGATGCGGTGACGGAAGTCATAACCATAGACGACAAACCCGTAGACCCCAAAAAGAGCCTAAACGGCAAAGAAAACGGGAAATTCATTAGCGGCATCGGCAATATGGACGGCAGGTTAATAATAATGCTTGACCTACCCGAAATTATCGGTATGCCAAAAGAAGGCAAATAAAACTTAAACGAGGTGTCATGATATGCTCGATGAATTTGATTTGTCTGTCAATCAGCTTGATGCCCTAAGGGAAATCGGCAACGTCGGCGCGGGCAATTCCGCTACGGCATTGTCGCAAATAATAAACAAGCGAATTGACATGAACGTGCCGAAAGTAGCTCTTGTTCCGCTTGACGCCGTGCCGGATTTGGTGGGCGGTCCTGACACCATAGTTGTCGGAGTATTTTTGCGGGTGTACGGCAAAGCGCCGGGCAATATTTTGTTTCTGTTGCCGCAAAAGAGTGCGTTTTACCTTGTGGACACGCTGATGGGCAAAAGCCACGGTGACACGCAACAGCTTGACTTTATGGACGAATCCGCGCTTATGGAAATAGGCAATATTTTGGCGGGGGCGTACCTAAACGCATTTTTCACATTCACGCAAATATCAATGTTGCCGTCCATTCCGGCCTTGGCCATGGATATGGCGGGCGCAATATTGAACGTGGTATTGGTTCAGCTTGGACAAATGGGCGATCAGGCGTTGGTTATCGAAACGGAGTTTCTCTCGGACGACGATGGCATCAACGGTCATTTCTTCTTGGTGCCCGATCCCGGCTCGTTAAGGACAATTATTACAGCTGTAGGAGTTGAGTGATATGCCTGATCTCATTCGGGTGGGTATGGCCGACTACAAGGTCGGCAAAAGCCCGGCCACTTTGATAAGCTATGGGCTTGGCTCCTGCATCGGTATTTCTCTTTACGATCCGCAGACGAAAATCGGCGGCTTGTTGCATATAATGCTCCCTGACAGCACTCAGGCGCGAGCCAGCGACAACCCCGCCAAATTCGCCGATACGGGGCTTCCGCTCATGCTTGACGATGTGGTAAAAGCCGGAGCATCAAGAAGTCGTCTTGTGGCCAAAATAGCCGGCGGGGCGCAGATGTTCGCCTTTTCAAATGCAACGGATGTTATGCGCGTGGGCGCAAGAAACGCTGAGGCCGTCAAAAAAATGCTAAAGAGCTTCAACATAAGAATTATCGGCGAGGACACGGGCGGAACATACGGAAGAACCGTTTCCATAGATTTGGTGACCGGAGCTTACAAAGTGAAAACCATTGACCGCGGCGAAAAAGAAATTTAACCGAACGCGGTAAAAAACGAGCGGAGGGAGGCTGTCATTATGGATACGGCGCAGGATGGTTTATCCGACAAAGCAATTTCATTGTGGCAGGCCTACCAACGCAACAAGACAAGCGAGAACAGAAACAATTTGGCAGAGTTTTATTTGCCGCTTGTCAGAATTGTGGCAGGCAGATTGGCGATAAATCTGCCAACGCATATTGATAAAGACGATTTGTTGAGCAGCGGTTTCTTTGGTCTTCTTGATGCCATTGAGCGGTACGACATTGAGCGCAAAAACAAATTTGAAACTTATGCAAGCGTCAAGATAAAAGGTGCCATGCTCGATTATTTGCGTTCGCGGGATTGGTTGCCCGTGTCGGTGCGTCAAAGGGTGCGAAAGTATGAGCAAACCTTAAACCATCTTGAAAACGAGCTTGGCCGCGAGGCGACGGATGAGGAAGTAGCTTCGGCCATGGGCATCACCTTGGGCGAACTGAAAAATATAATGGGGCAACTTGGGGCGGCAACGGTTATGCCCCTTGATGAGTATATTCAAGCCGAAACCCAGGACTATTCAAACCCCGGACCGCAGGAAAGTCTTGAACGACAGGAACTTCAGGATACTTTGGCCAAAGCGATAGATCGCTTGCCGGAAAAAGAAAAATTGGTGGTTACTCTTTATTATTACGAAGAACTTACTCTTAAAGAGATAAGTTTGATTTTGCATCTTACCGAGGCAAGAATATCCCAGTTGCATTCTAAGGCGGTGTTGCGGCTTCGCGGTCAGCTTGCCCGCATGAAGGCGAATTTGGTGTGATGTCCGAAATTTTGAGGAGTCGAGGAGGCATTCTTTATGGCCGAAAAAGCGGAAAATGATATTTTGACGGTTGGCGGCAGAGATGCGGGCTACTTGTTTGAGTTCAAGCCGCTTGAGGGCGTATTTTTGACGGTATATCCTTCCTCGGAAGGCGAAGTAATGTTTGAATTGTCGGACATGCGCCAAATCTTGCAGGATTACAGTGTGCTTGATTATGACATGGCATTGTTGTCCCGCGTTGTTCGCGAAGCATCGGGCAATGCTTATCGGATTTCGGATAAATTCGTCGAACCTACCACCAAGAAAAGTTACCGAAGGCAAAGCGAGGACGGAGAAGAAATTGGTGTTCCCATGCCTGCGGGGGAAGACGAAAATTACGCCAACATCATCATCGATATTAGCCGCGACAGAATGCTTGCCAAGGTTCGTTATGACACTAAATCGGGGACAAGGCTTCCCACTGCGGAAATGGTTCTGGATGCCTTGCAACAAAAAAAGGTTGCTTACGGAATAAATATGGCCGCCATCGAAGAAGGAATAAAAAGTTTGAACCCTTTTGTGGCGGCGCAGGGCGATCCGCCGGCGCATGGCGAAAACGCCCGCATCGAGCGGCGTTTCGATCTTGGGGTGAAAGGGCGGCCGGTGGTTGTCGAGTACGATCGCGTTGACTACAAAAATCTTAACTTGTTCGTGCTGACCAAAAAGAACGATGTTTTGGCGGTGCGTGTGCCGCAAACCCGAGGCACGCCGGGCAAAAATATTTACGGCGATATGGTGCCGGCGCGGGACGGCCGCCCCGTGCCTTTGCCCCAAGGGAAGAACACGCAGATTATCGGCGAAAATGAATTGGTGTCCATGATTGACGGTCAAATTGTGGATACGGGCAGAATTATAAGCGTCGATCCCCATCTTGTTTTGCCGAGCGGCGTTGGGGTCGGCACCGGCAATATAAATTTCACCGGCAGCGTGGAGATAAAGGGCGATGTGGCGGCAGGATTTAAGGTGAAAGCCACCGGCGACATAAACATTACCGGCGTGGTGAATGGCGCGGAAATTGAAGGCCGCAACATTTTTGTTTCCGGCGGCATAAACGGCATGGACAGAGCCAAGGTTCGCGCCGAGGAGGACATTCGCGCCGCATTTGCGGAAATGGCCGATTTACAGGCCAACCGCGATATTTACATTGCCGATGTTGCCCTTCATTCACAGGTTAAAGCCGGCAAAAAGATTATCCTTGAAGGGAAAAAGGGGCAAATCATGGGGGGCTTGGCCATGGCCGGCGAAGAGATAACGGCGAAGTTTATCGGCAACGCCTCCAACATCGTGACGCGTATATCCGTAGGCGTAGACCCCAATTTGCAACGAAAATACAAAGAGGCTTGTGTGCGCTATAAGGAAACCAAGCAACGCCTTGAACAGATAACCAAGACTCTTAACACCTTGGCTAAAATAGACATAAGCCGTTTGCCGCAGAACCGTATCGACCAGATAAACGAGCTGACACGTTCGCAATTTCCTTTGGCGGGGCAAATGCGCCGCGACGAAAGGCTGATTGAATCCTTAAACGAGGAATTGGCGGTTATGAAGCATGGGCGTATTCGGGTGGACGATACCATCTACGCCGGAGTTCGCGTGGTGATAAATTCCTTGGCGAAAAATTTCCATTCCGATGCGCGGCATTGTTCCATTACCGTGGTTGACGACGTTGTTACTATAGGTCCTTATTGATGATTTAATCAAAGAGGGGTGATTGTCATGGACATAACGCCCATGAGTATGCAGATGGTTTTTCCGCGAGCGGCGGACGCAACGCAGGTGCAACACAACCTAAATCATGCGGCGGCCTTGCAACAGGACTTTGAAACCATGCGCCAAAAAGAAGCCGACAAGCTGAAGGAACAACAGGTGCAGGGCAAGGACAACGCCGAAGGCGAGCGGATAAAGGACGACCCCGATCGTCAAAAACGACAGGGCGGCTACGGCGGCAATTTCGGCAGGCGAAAGAACCCCTTCATAGAAGAGCAAGAGGCGGAAAAGTTTGCCGTGGATCCTTCGCGGGGTCATCATCTTGATGTTTCTTTTTGAAATTATGCCACCCAACAATATTGTTCCTCTTGATACTGCTCTTCGTTTAATGTACAGGCAACCTCTAAAAACTCCCTCCGTCAGCCCTGCGGGCTGCCACCTCACCTGAAAGGG
>CAJOQC010000190.1 GCA_905236785.1 uncultured Selenomonadaceae bacterium | reverse complement strand
TCGCGGGTTTCCACAACGTCGCCGTCGTTTAGCACCTTTTCCCCGTCCTCCGGCTCGCCGTTTACCAAAACCGTGCGAATAAGCCGACGTTCTTCGCCGTTTAGATATATAACCGACGACAACGGCGCGGTCATAACTTCGGACAGTTTTACTTTCGGCGTTTGACCATGGCGGCCGGGGACAATTTTCACGCGGCTGTCGTTTTTGACCGGCGTGTCCAGTTTGGCCGGCTCGCCGTCAAGGGTAATTTCGGCAAGCGTACCCATTGTGCCGGGGAAAAATTTCTTCTCCCCGCGCACGGTTATCATAACCCCAAGCCCCGGGTGGCCGTTGTACTTTCTAAGCTGAATACCTGCGTTTAAGAGTGCGTCGCTCACCGTAAGCTCGCGGAAGTTAAACAGACTGTGTTCTTCGTCGTTGACGTAAACCGTGAGGAAATGAAGAGTGTTTATGCTGGCGATTTTTAATATGCCCAATGGCGTTACGGCATCCGGCGAACGAAGTTCGGCGGGAATGTCCTCAATGCCGTTTACCTGCTCCGGGCGGCGCACCGCCACGCGGTTTTCGGGCATTGATAACGCTTCGGCCACGAATTTATCAAGCTGAGGAGTAAGCGCGCCGCCCCCCACCAACATGACAGCTTGGGGCGTTTCGCCGTTTAATTCCGTTATCTGCCGCGCTATTGATTCGGCCAGGGATTTGATGTTCGGCAATACGGGGTCGATGATTTCCTTGGCGGAAAGATTGTACCCCGAACCTAAAATATCGGCAAAGGCAGAACCTTGCCCTCCGGCGGCGCGACGTTTAATTTCCTCAGCCACGTTAAAATCAAGCAAAAACTTTTGGGAAATGGCCTCGGTTATTTCGTCTCCCGCCAACGGCACCATGCCATAGGCTATCACCGAGCCGTTTTTGGTTATGGCAACGTCGCTTGTCCCTGCGCCTATATCAACCAAAACAAGATTTAAGTGGCGCATTGTGGGGGGGATAAGCACGTTTATGGCGGCAATAGGTTCAAGGGTCAAAGCGCGCATATCAAGTTGCGATTCTAAAAGCGCGGACTGCATGGAATCTATGACCTGCCGCGGCAAAAACGTGGCGATGACCCGCGCCTTGGCCACTTTGCCCCGCTGGCCGATAAGGGATTTTAGAGGAATATCGTCCAAAATATAATTTATTGTGCTGTAGCCCACGCAATAATAACGGGTGGGGTCGTCGATGGTGTGGGAGGAAGCAAGTTTGGCTTGGGCGGCTTGAACGCCGGCAAAGTCAAGGCTTCGTTCCTGCTCTTCGGAAATGATGCCGCTTATTTCCACCTGCGCCTCGGCGGTCATGGTGTAAAGGGCGCGGCCTGCGGCGGCTACGGCGGCGTTTGTCACCTTATGCCCCACCATATCCTCAAGTTTGGCCTTTACGGATTTTACCACGGCGGCCACCTGCGGCACGTCGTGAATTTGTCCGTCAAGCATTGCGCGTGTTTTGTGTTCTTGGCGCGTGGTGGCGATTATTTTCATATCGCCCGCCTCGTCCGTGTCGGCCACAATGCCGATTACGCTTCTGGTGCCTATGTCAAGGGCGAATATATAGCCTTCGTCGGCGGCAGCTTCTTCGGCGGTTTCTTTTTCCTCTTCTTGCGCCGCAACTTCGGCGGCTTGTTCTTCCTCCTGCGGCAGGTCTTTTGTTTCTTCAACTTGTTCCGCCTTTTCCGCAACGGCGGTTGGTTCTTGCGTTGCCGTATCGTCGGTTTTATCCGTGGTGTCGGATGCGGTCGGCGATGTTGCCGCAGGTTCGTCTTTTTTAATGTCGGTTACATTGTTGTTGGCGTTGTTTTTATCCTGAAAAGCGCGGAACACTTCCGCGTTTTTTTGTTTGCCGAAAACTTTTCGGTTGTCTTTTTTCTTTTTTGGCATGATCAAATTCTCCTGTTAGGTAGTCTTTGAAATTTTATCACAAAATTTCAAAGATACAATAGAGGTTATTTAATTTATTTCGCGAATATTAAAACCAACGATGTATTTTTATCGGTGAAGAGGCGAAACAATGAACGAAAACAACAATATGGAAGTTATAACCGGCGGCGATTTTAAGCGAATGGTGGCCGGCGCGTACAGCGAACTTCTCCTTGAATACGAAAAAATAAATTCCCTCACGGGAAGCGGCGAACTTGCCGGAACACATATCCTTCGCACCATGGGCGCGGCGATTATGCCCCTTGCGGACGTTAAGGATGACAGCTTGGGGGGGCTTGCCCGTCGGGTGGCGACGGCGGCGATATTCGGCGCACGCGGCAATGCCGGCGTTGTCTTGGCGCAACTTTTTCGCGGCATAGCCAAAGGTTTAATCGGCAAATACGACGCTACATCCTCGGAGTTTGGCAAAGCGTTTCAATACGGGGTTTTGTATGCTCAAAGAATAATCCCCGACCGTCCGGATCGTTCCTTTATTACGGCGGCCAAAGCCGTGGCCAAAGGCGCGTATCATTCAGTACGCAACAACGAAACCATAACGGAAATTTTGACGGCGGCCTACAACGCCGGCGAAACTTCTTATGTCCAAAAGGCGGAAAAAGATGCCGGCGCAACAATAATGTTGTCATTTATGTCCGGGTGTCTAAAGGGCTTGGACGGGAATTTTGTTTCTCCCGCCGTGAGCCTGTCCTTGGGGCTTAATGCGCGGCATCGTGATATGCCCGACCCGCGACAAGACGTGGTAAAACCATACTGCGTTATTTTTAAGGTGAAAAACACCAAATTAGACATAACGAGCCTTGAAACACAGCTTAAAGAATACGGCAGTTTTGCGCTTATCGAACCGCAAGAGGACGGCGTTCGCGTCCACATTCACACCGACCACGCAGGCGGCGTTTTGGAACAGGCCACAGGCTGGGGGCCTTTGCGGGATATACGCATCACCAATATGTCCGAAACCCATGCCTTGGGAGTAAACAACGCCATTATGAAAGTTGCCGCCCTCGCGGTGGCGGAAGATGATAAAGCGGCCGAGGAATTGCAAGAGGCTGGCGCGTCGGTAATAGTCCATGGCAGCCCGCGCTGTTGCCCGTCGGTTGCGGAACTTGTGAGCGCGGCGCATAGCGATATTGCCGCAAGTTATGTTCTTGTGGCCGCTTGCGAAAATTATCATTTGGTCTTTAAGGAAGCAAAACGGCTTCTTGGCAACAGGGTCGAGTTGGTTCTTCTTGACGAACACAAAAAGGAACTTGCGGCGTTAAGAGCCTTTGACACCGGCCTTAGCGCAAAGGAAAACGCCGAAATTATGCAAAAGAGAGGTCAAAATTAAAAATTTTATTTGGGAGTGGAGTTTTTTATGAATGGCAGAAACTTGACGGCGATAATCGCGGCGGTGGTGGTTTGCGTTATCGGCGGATATTTGGGCTATAACTTTTGGCATGACAACAGCGGCGGCAAAAGCGGCTTTACCGTGGCCTACGCCAATCACAACGACAACGATGCTTTCGGTATGATGATAAAGAACGCCTTTGCCGATAAGGCCGCATCTTCGGGCATCAACGTGGAGTTTTACGATGCCCAAGGCGACGGCAGTTTACAAACCGACCAAGTAAAAGAAATGATTGACAAAAAGTTTGATGCAATAGTTATTTTGGCCGTCGATGGCAGCGGCATTGTGCCGGCGATTGAAAAGGCCAACGAGGCGGGCATTTCCGTCGTAGCTCTAAACCGCGACTTAAACGGCGGCGAATACGCCGGGGTTTACTCCGACGATTTGGAAGCGGGGCGTCTTCAAGGAGAATACTTTAAGGAGCATTTGCCCCAAAACGCCACGGTGGTGTATATCGAAGGTTCGGCCTCCCAAAGCGGCGCACAAAAACGCTGGGAAGGTTTTTCCGAAAGTTGCCTAAAGGCGCGGCCGGACGTAAAACTTTTGAGCATGATGGACGGGGACTATAGCCGCGCCGAGGCTATGAAAATAATGTCCGTGTGGCTTTCGATTTTTCCGCAGATAAACGGCGTTGCGGCGGGCAACGACGAGATGGCCTTGGGCGCGGTGGCGGCCTTAAAGGCGGCGGGGCGTTTAGACGGAACAATCGTCTCCGGCGTTGATGCCACGGACGACGCATTAAACGCCATACAAAAGGGCGAAATGGCGCAAACGGTAAAACAAGATGCCAAAGGACAGGCCGAAGGCGCGGTTGACATAATCGTGTCCTTGCAAAAAAGCGGCAAGATGGGCTCGGGCGTGACTGTGCCTTTTGCGTCCGTTACCAAAGAAAACATCGATCAATTTTCTAAATAAAAAGCAAGCGTCAGCTTGCGGCTCTTCAATTAGATGTATCTCTAAAGATTCGCTTTTATACCTCCTCACGTCGGCTATGCCGACGCCCTCGTCCAAGAGGATGGCTGACGGAGAGAGTTTTTAGAGGTTGCCTTAAAATTGTCCGATTATAGTTGAAGGTAGTATAAAGAATAGTATCGGTTGCGGAGGTTGAGCAATTTGCTGGAAAATATGGCGGTAAAAACAAAAATTTTGTTGCTGTCGATGTTGATGCTTGTTATAATCGCCGTCGTGGCGGCGGTGGGGATATTCTTTAACGCCAAAGCCAAGCAGTCCATCGACGATATGTACAGTTATAATCTAATGGCTACGCAGTATCTTAACGATGCCAACAATCACCTGCGGGTTATAAGCGTCAATGTTCCCTATCTTCTGTTGTCGGGCAAAAGTTCCCTCGATCCGACGGTGCTTCAAAACGATATTTTGGGGCGTTTGGACAGCATTAAAGGGGACGCAGACAAGTTAAAGGAGATAACTCGCGGCGAAAAATCACAAAAAACCGTTGAAGACCTGCATAAACACATCGACGAAGTCAAAAGCAAGATAAAAGAAACAAGCACCTTAGGCGACACGCCGGCCGAGCGGATAAAACTCTTTGAAAATTTGTCAAGCGTAAACATAATCGCGTCGGACTTGGCCGCCCTCACGCCGGACAATGTGGCGCAGGGCAAAATGCTCTTTGAAACCAACAACGAGTATTACAATCATTCGCTTAAAATATTCGCCGTTATAATCGTATTGGGGCTTATATTTGCCATAACCGCCGCTCTTGTTATCGCCAACAACATCGGCGCACCCCTTGCTTTGGCGGTGCAGTCCCTAAACACCGTGGCCGACGGCGACCTCACAAAGCCCCTGCCCGAAGAACTTACACACCGTCGCGACGAAGTGGGAGCTGTTGCAGCGGCACTTTACAAAATGCAAACTTCTTTGCGGGGCATAATAAAGAACGTGGGCGAACAGGCCGAAAAGAGCAACGAAATGGTAGGAAGGGTGCAGGAACTTCTAAAGAGTCTAAATTCCGACACCCAAGACATGAGCGCGGTGACCCAAGAAATGGCGGCGGGCATGGAAGAAACGGCCGCCTCCACCGTCAATATGCAAACTTTAAGCGACAAACTGCGTGAAGATATACGCCAATCGGCGGACAGAGCCGCCCAGAGCGAAAGTTACACCGAAGAAATAAATCAGCGCGCCCAAGGGTTACGGAACAAAACCGGCGTGTCGGTGAAAAAGGCAGAAGAAATTTATACAAACACCAAAAATTCTTTGGAAAAAGCCATAGATTCTGCCAAAGTTGTGGGCAATATCAATGTTTTGACCGGCGATATAACGGATATTGCCGAGCAGACGAACCTTCTTGCGCTGAACGCGGCCATTGAAGCGGCGCGAGCCGGCGAACATGGGCGCGGCTTTGCCGTTGTGGCCGACGAAGTGCGAAAACTTGCCGAACAGTCCCATGGCACGGCTGAAAAAATACAGGGGCTTACAAGTCAAGTTATAAGCGCGGTGGAAAATCTTTCCCAAGGTGCCTTTGATATTTTGCAATTTATCGACAGCACCGTAAACGCCGATTACGAAGCTATGGGCAAAACAGCCGCCGATTACCAAAAGGATGCCGAATACCTAAACCGTTTTGCCGTCGAGACAAATCGCGCCTCCCGCGACCTTATAAACGCCGTTGAGACCATGAACCAAGCCATGGACGAAATAACCAAGGCAACCCACGAGGGCGCGGTGGGCAACACCAAAATTGCCGAAACCGTCACGGTTATGGCGGACAAATATCAAGAGATTTTGCAGCAGATGAATGAATCCGAAGAAGGGGCAAAACGGCTATCCGAAGAAGTGGCCAAGTTTAAGGTTTAATGTTTTACGTTGAAAGGCTGATGGATAATGCTAAAAGGCGCAATTTTTGATATGGACGGCACGCTTTTGGACACGGAGCGGCTTTATCAAGAAGGATGGTACAATGTGGCCGAAGAATTCGGGGAAACACCGAGCCGTGAACTTCCTCGGGCGGTGAGCGGCGCATCTGGCCCAAAAATGGAAGAAATTCTCCATGAGTTTTATCCAAAGGTGGATGCGCGCAAATATGTGGAGCGGGTTGTTGATTATGTCCTCAAGAAAACCGCCGAAAAGATTGACCTTATGCCGAATGTTAAGGAAATACTTGCCTTCTTCAAAGAAAACCACGTTCCCATGGCTGTTGCCAGCAGTTCGCCGCCCGATGTGATACGAAAAAATTTAAGCAAGGCGGGGATAGTCGAAGAATTTGCGGTGTTACTAAGCGGCGAGGAGGTGGAGCATGGCAAGCCCGCGCCGGATATTTTCATAAAGGCGGCGGAGCTTTTGCAACTTTTGCCACAAGAGTGTTATGTGTTTGAGGACAGCATAAACGGCATTCATGCGGCGGCGGCGGCAAATTGCGCGGCGATAATGATCCCCGACCAAGTGCAACCCGACGAAGAAACGAAGAAACTTGCTTTAGCGATATATCCCTCTTTGGGGGCGGCCTGCGCTGCCATAAAGCGCGGTGAAATTTAGAGGAGCTATCATGGCAAATTTGAAATACGGCGGCATAAGGCCGCGCATTTTGGCGATTGACGACGACGCCAACAACCTAAAACGCCTTGAGCTTATCTTGGGCAAGGACGTGAAACTCACCTGCGCGAACAGCGGTGAAGAAGGGCTAAAGTATTTGTCGGCAAGCACTTACGGGCTGGTGCTTTTGGACATAAATATGCCCTATATGGACGGCTTTGAAGTTTTGCGACGCATAAGAAGCCGCCAAGACCTCAACGATTTGCCCGTCATCATAATGACCAGCGACATGGATCCCGAGCTTGAGGCGGAAGGGTTCGCCTTGGGCGCAACGGATTTTATCCGAAAACCTTTCGTCCCCACGGTTATAATTCTTCGTATTCAGCGAGTGTTGCAATACGAATATTTGCAAAATAACCTAAAAAGCGAAGTGGAACGGCAAACGGAGCTTGCCGAGTCGCGGCTGTTGGCCAGCGAACGGCTTTTTGAAGAAACGGTCTTGGCGTTGGTAAAGGCGATTGATGCCAAGGATAAGTACACGAGCGGCCACAGTCTGCGGGTTGCCGAATACTCAAGGACCATAGCCGCCCGCGCCGGATATTCCGGCGAGCAGGTGCAAAGGATTTATTACATGGGGCTTTTGCATGACATAGGCAAAATCGGCATACCCCTTGAGATAATCAACAAAACCTCCCGACTTACGGACGAAGAATACAGCACCATAAAATCCCACACGGTCATAGGCGCGAATATTTTGCAAACCATTGTGGAGTTCCCGGAGTTGGCAGTGGGGGCGCGTTCGCATCATGAACGCTACGACGGCAGGGGCTACCCCGACGGGCTTGCCGGGGAGCGCATTCCCGAAATGGCTCGAATAATCGCCGTGGCGGATGCTTACGATGCCATGACAAGCAAGCGCAGTTACCGCAACACACTTCCTCAAGAAAAAGTACGCAGCGAAATTGAAAAGGGACGCGGCTTGCAATTTGACGCACGTTTTGCCGAAATCATGCTCCGCATGATTGACGAGGACGTAAACTTTGTAATGCAGGGCGATCATTCCCATGAAGAAAAACCCTTAGAGCATGACGGCTGATATTGGAGATTGGTTTTATGATGATAAAAAAAAATTACGGCAATGGTTTGCCGGTTTTTGACCGCAGGACGGCCTTGATGTACAGCGGTGACGACGAGGATTTGTTGCGGGAGGTGGCGAAAAACTTCCTTGAGCAACGCTCTGTTGTCACCAATAACCTCACGAGTGCTTTTGCCGAAGAAGATTGGAAAAATTACACCACCTTTGCCCATGGTCTAAAGTCAAGTTCCCTGACCTTAGGCGGCAAAAAACTCTCCGACTTGGCCAAAAGTATGGAGCAGGCGGGCAAAGACTACGCCGCCGCAAACGAAGACGACAAAACAACGTTTGTTGATTACATAAAAGCAAATCACGGCGAATTGTTAAAGCTATACGAAGAATTTTGCGCTTTATTGGGCAAGGAAATACAGTAAACGACTGAAGGCAACCTCTAAAACCTCCCTCCGTCAGCCCTGCGGGCTGCCACCTCCCCTTTCAGGGGAGGCTTAAAATCAGCCCTCCTCTTGGAGGAGGGTGTCGGCGTAGCCGACGGGAGGAGTTCAAAAAAGAGTTTTTAGAGATGCCC
>CAJOQC010000189.1 GCA_905236785.1 uncultured Selenomonadaceae bacterium | reverse complement strand
TATTTTACACAAAATTTGGAACTAAGCAACCACGAGGTATTGAAGAAAATTGCCCTTGAGTGTGGCTTGGACGAAAAGGAAACGGCAAACATACTATCAAGCGATTGCTACGCCGAGGCGGTTCGCGCCGACGAGCAAGAGGCAACGGAACGCGGCATTCACGGTGTTCCCTATTTTCTTGTCAACGGCAAATACACGGCATCGGGGGCGCAACCTACGGAAATGTTAAAAGAAGCCCTCAAGAAAATTTTGGCGGAAGAAAAAATTGATTCCTTGAACGGTATGGTTTGCGGCATCGACGGTTGCCATATATCGGAATAAGGCAGGCGAAACAAGATGATTCTTTGCGCGCCTGTGACCGGCGTTTTTACCGTCAACGCCTATTTTATCGTTCGCTATACTGTTTTGAGGCTTATTCGCTTGGCTTCGTAAAAAGTAAAAATGGGTGAAACGTCGGTGGTGTATTGTATCGGCTTCTCACTCGTTTTTTATTAGGTACGCTTTTTTTACGTATAGCAACATAAAAGTCCAAGGACGAGTTTATGAAACGAATCTTTGTTTATTGTTGGGCGTTTCTTGTTTTTTCCGCTGAAATAGAGTATTATATTTGCGTCATTAAAGTCGGATTTAACATATTATTTGCAAAAGGGTGGTTAGGGTGGTAAGGATACCCGTCAAAAAATTAAAACAGGGGATGATTGTTTCCCAAAGCATTTATAATCGTCGCGGAGGAAGTTATTTGGTGAAAGGGCAACCTTTGACCAAAGAATACATAAAACAACTTGACAAAATCGGCATCCCTACCGTCACAGTCACGTCCTCCGACCCAAGCGTAAAAATAATGCCGCCGGAGGACTTGGTGCAGGAAAAAACCCGTATCGGCGCAATAGAAAAAGTTTACGACGCTTTTAAGAGCGTAGAGGAAACGGGGCAACTTGATGCCAAGGCAATGGAGAGCGTTTCCGATAAAATTGTCATGGACATACTGGCGCGCAAAGAAAATTTGGTGCAACTGACGGACATACGCCTTCATGACACATATACCTTTGCCCACAGCGTAAACGTAGCCATACTTTCGGCAATGTTGGGGCTTCTTTGTCACTATACCAAACAGGATTTGTCCATTTTGACTTTAGGGGCGCTACTTCATGATTTGGGCAAAATTCGGGTGCCGTCGGACATTTTGAACAAAAGCTCCCGCCTTGACGACGATGAATTTGCCATAATAAAATCCCATCCCACCGACGGGGCAAAACGTATTCGCGCAATGGAACTTTTGCTCCCATCCCCTTCGATTTTGGCACAAATTGCCTCCCAGCATCATGAACACGTTGACGGTTGCGGCTACCCCAACCACTTGACGGGCGACCGTATTCACCGTTTTGCCAAGATTGTCGCCATAGCCGACGTTTATGATGCGCTTACCAGCGAACGTCCGTACAAAAAGGCTTATACGCCCTCCGTTACCTATAACATAATGGTGAACGTCAACAGAGGTCAGTTTGACAACGATTTGTTAAAACTTTTCTTTAATAACGTAGCAATTTACCCTGTGGGGACGGTGCTTAAAACAATTTACGGCTTTGGCATTGTCACCGAATGTGTATTTGGACGGACGGAGACGCCAAAAGTATGTATTTTTGCCGACCGCAACGGCAAAATACTCGACACGCCTCAGAGAATTGACCTCTACGAATGTAAAGAACGGGCAATAGAAATGGTGGTGTCGGGCATCGAACTTTTGCATTTTATCCACGAACTTAGTTTTGACCCCTCAATGTATCTTAATGAACAATAATTTATAAAAAGGGACTGATATTTTTTGTTGGGCTTTTTGAAACGATTTTTGGGCGACGACAACGAAAAAGAGATAAAGCGTATGCGCGTTGTTGTCGATAAAATCAACTTGCTTGAAAACGACTACGCTAATTTAAGCGACGCCTCCTTGGCGGCCAATACGGATAAATTCAAGGAACGGATAGCAAACGGCGAGGACTTAAACTCCATATTGCCGGAGGCTTTCGCCGTGGCTCGCGAAGGTTCGCGGCGGGTTTTGGGTATGCGGCACTTTGACGTGCAGCTTATCGGCGGTATGTGCCTTCACGAAGGCAAAATCGCCGAAATGCGAACGGGCGAAGGCAAAACCCTTGTGGCCACCTTGCCGGTGTATCTTAACGCCCTTGTGGGGCATGGCGTTCACATGGTTACGGTGAACGATTATCTTGCCAAGCGCGACAGCGAATGGATGGGGCGGCTTTATCGTTTTTTGGGTCTAAGCGTGGGGCTTATCGCCCATGACATGGATTTTCCCGAAAGAAAATTTGCCTATAACTGCGACGTAACTTTTGGCACGAACAATGAGTTCGGGTTTGATTACCTGCGTGACAACATGGTTCTAAACGTGGAACAAATGGTGCAACGGGAGCTTAACTTTGCCATCGTGGACGAAGTGGACTCAATTTTGATTGACGAAGCAAGAACGCCGCTTATCATTTCCGGTCCGGGGGCGAAGTCCACGCAGATGTACGCCGTTATGGCAAACGCCGTTCGTTCGTTAAAAGAAGGCGAAGATTACACCGTTGACGAGAAACAAAAGACCGTTGCCCCCAGCGACGCCGTTGTGCCGAAAATCGAAAAGGCTCTTGGAATAAACAATCTGTATGCACCCGAAAACATAGAGCTTTCTCATTGTTTCACGGCGGCTCTTCGCGCCAAGGCTCTCATGAAACGCGACCGCGACTATGTGGTACGGGATAACGAAGTTATCATAGTTGACGAATTTACCGGCCGCCTTATGGAAGGCCGTCGCTATTCCGACGGGTTGCACCAAGCCATCGAGGCTAAAGAAGGGGTGAAGATTCAGCGCGAATCCCAGACCCTTGCCACCATAACTTTCCAGAATTATTTTCGTATGTACAAAAAGTTGGGGGGCATGACAGGCACGGCAAAAACCGAGGAGGACGAGTTCTTAAAGATCTATAAACTTCCCGTTATTGTCGTCCCCACCAACAAACCCGTGCGGCGCATCGATCACCCCGACGTTATTTTTAAGACCAAGCGCGCCAAATATAAGGCCGTCGGCAACGCCGTGGCGGAGATTCACGCCAAGGGTCAGCCTGTTCTTATCGGCACGACTTCCATAACTCAGTCCGAAGAATTGTCGGATATATTAAAAAAACGCGGCATACCCCACAGCGTTCTAAACGCCAAGTTCCACGAAAAGGAAGCGGAAATCGTGGCGGGCGCGGGGCAACCGGGGGCGGTGACAATCGCCACCAACATGGCAGGCCGCGGCACGGATATAAAATTGGGCGAAGGCGTCGAGGAATTGGGCGGCCTCTTCATTATCGGCACAGAGCGACATGAATCCCGCCGCATCGACAATCAGCTTCGCGGGCGCAGCGGCCGCCAAGGCGACCCCGGCGAATCACGGTTTTATTTGTCCCTTGAGGACGATTTGTTGCGGCTCTTTGCGGCGGGCAACATCGCCTCCATGATGGACAGGCTCGGCATGGACGAAGACGAGCCGATTGAACACAAACTCATCACCCGTTCCATTGAACACGCCCAAAAGAAAGTGGAAGCGCGGAACTTCGACATCAGAAAACACGTCCTTGAATACGACGACGTTATGAACCAACAGCGCGAAGTTATGTACGGCGAACGTCGGAAAATTCTCCTTGGAGAAAACCTGCGGGAGAACATCATGGGCATGGTAAAACACATCATAAAAGTCGAAATGAACCAATACGCCAGCGAAAAACTTTACCCCGAAGAGTGGACGCTTGACGGGCTTATTACAGACGCGGAAAAGATTTACGCACCCGAGGGGCGGTTAAAACTTGAGGAATTAAACGCCCTTAGCCGCGACGAATTGAAGGAAACCTTGGAAAACTTGGCCGAAGAGGGCTACCGCACGCGAGAGATTATGTTCGGCGAAGAAAATATGCGGGAGCTTGAAAAAGTCATTATGCTCCGCGTGGTTGACAACAAGTGGATGGAACACTTAGACCACATGGATATGCTTCGCGAGGGCATAAATCTTCGCGCTTACGGGCAACGCAACCCCTTGGTGGAATACAAAATCGAAGCGCTTGATATGTTTGAGGAAATGGAAGCGGCAATTCAAGACGAAATAGCCTCCCTCATGTATCATGTCAGCATAGTAAACGTAAAAAATGACGAGGACGATGCCGAGAACGCGGAGGAAGCCGCCCGCGCCGACGAAAAACAAAAACAGCAGATGCAACAGACCATTGAAAAACAAAAATCCCAGTTGCAAGACCATCTGCAAAATGCGCGGATAAGCCACGGCGACGACAGCAGCCCCGCCGAAACGAAGAAAAAGCCCACCAAAGCAGATGGCACAAAAGTTGGGCGCAACGACCCCTGTCCCTGCGGTAGCGGAAAAAAATACAAGAATTGCTGCGGTAAGAAATAAACGATAATATTTGATATACTATGGGAGTAACTATGCTTGAAGACTTAAAGCCGGAGTTGTCGGCGTTAAAGGAAAAACTAGTCGAACTGGGGAAATCTCTCGACATCGAAGCCAAGGAGGCCAAAATCGCCGAGCTTGAGTACAAAATGGGCGAACCGACCTTTTGGGACGATGCCGAAAAAGCGCAAAAAATAAACCAAGAGTTAAACGACGTTAAAATAAGCACCGACAAATATAAAGCCATCGTCGATAAGTTCAGCGACACCGAAGCCCTGTGGGAAATGGGCATGGAAGAAAAGGACGAGACCCTTGAACCCGACGTTAAGAACGACATTTTGGCCGTAAAAGAAGACTTAAACGCCCTTCAGCTTGAAGTTATGCTGTCCGGCGAATACGACGGCAACAATGCTTTTTTGGAACTTCACGCCGGCGCGGGCGGCACGGAGGCGCAGGATTGGACGCAGATGCTCCTTCGTATGTACGGACGCTGGGCAGAGCGTCATGGCTTTACCGTGGAAACCCAGGACCTGCTCCCGGGCGACGAAGCGGGGGTTAAGTCGGTGACGCTCTTCATAAAAGGACACAATGCCTACGGATTTTTGAAATCGGAAAAGGGCGTTCACCGTTTGGTGCGGATATCGCCCTTTGATTCAAACGCCCGCCGCCACACATCTTTTGCCGCCTGCGACGTGATGCCGGAGCTTGACGATGCGGCGGAAGTGGACATCAACATGGCCGAAGTGCGGGTCGATACATACAGGGCAAGCGGCGCAGGCGGCCAGCATATCAACAAAACTTCGTCGGCGGTGCGCATGACCCATGAGCCGACGGGAATTGTTGTGCAATGCCAAAACGAACGCTCGCAACTGCAAAACCGCGAACAGTGCCTAAAAATGCTCCGCGCCAAACTGTTTGAGCTTGAGCAGGAGAAAAAGGAAAAGGAAATCGCCAAACTTGAAGGCGACCAACAAAAAATCGAATGGGGCAGCCAAATTCGTTCATATGTTTTTCAGCCCTACACCATGGTCAAAGACCACCGCACCAACGAAGAAACGGGCAATGTGCAAGCGGTTATGGACGGCGGTCTTGACCCGTTTATTCGCGCTTTTTTGGCGGCGAAAGCCAACGGTGAATTATGAACAGCGCAGCCGATACGGATATTTATGCGGAAAAAACACGGCGTAAGATTTTGGACTTTATGAAAAACGAAGATGTTTGTGTGTATCTTTTCGGTTCGCGGGTAAAGGGAACGCAACGGCTGACTTCCGACATTGACGTGGCTGTTTGCTACAAAGGCGAACCGAACCGCGTAAAAATCGCCGAACTTCGCGAACTTTTTGAAGATGCGGCGATTCCGTATGTGATGGATATTGTTGATATGAGTTTTGCCGCCAAAAATATTTGCGACGAAATACGAAGGGATGCCGTGATATGGCGGGCTTAAACCAACGCTTGGCAACTATGAAGAACTTTTGCGCAAGTGGCACGAGCGCATGACGAGGTGACGATTTGAAAAAGAAAATCTTGATTTTTGGCGGGGTTTTAATAATAATACTTGTGTTGTTCGCGCAAATTATCATTCCGCAAATTGCGACAAAAACTCTCTCCAAACAAATTAAAGACGCAACGCTCACCGACGATGTGCAACTTACTCTTGCAAGCACGCCCAACGCCCTTATCGGCTTGGGGCGCATTGACAAGGTAAACGCCGTGGCGCGGGAAGCAAAATTGGGGGAAGTGTACGTCTCCGAACTCACCCTTGACGGGGATGGGGTAAATATAGATATGCCCGCCCTGATTGGCGACGGAAAACTCGACTTAAAGGCGGCAAATTCACTTAAACTTAAAGGAATTTTCTCCGAAGAAAACCTGCGGGAGCTTTTAAGCCGCAAGGTCGATAAATTGGAAAACGTTCATGTCGATATAACCTCATCCCGGATTTTGATGACCGCCGAAGTTAAAATTTTCGGCAGAACCGCCGAGGCCGACGTGGAGGGCATCGTGGTTGAGGACAGCGGCTCGCTGTACTTTCGCATGACTCACATGAACATGAAAAACGCCCTTTTGGGAAGACTGAAACTTGATAATTTCTTTGGCGATATTCCCCTTGTGGCGGCGGACAAACTGCCCATGGGGCTTAAAGTTGAAGATGTAACCATGCAGGACGGCCATATAACCGTGACTGCCGAGCGAAAAAACAAACAATAAAAGGTGAACAAATTGAAGACCTTTGCATACAATCGTCTGCTGATTTTTTTCATAATCGCGGGTCTTGCGGCCGCTCTTGTCATCGACGCGGGGCGGCATGAAGTCGAAACGAAGAATAATCAAATAGATTTGGCCATTGACTACGAAGGCTTGTTGGAACTTGCCGCCCGTGAAGGGAAATCGACGGAACGGGTGCTAAAAGACGCAAAGAACGCAGGTATTACTTCTTTGGCGGTTTACGAAACGACCTTCAAAAAGCTGAACGAAAACGGCAAAGCCAACGCCACGCCCGGCAGCAGCATTTTGGCGGCCTACCATGGCGGCACGTTGACCGACGAAAACTGGCGCACTCTTGCCGCCGAGGGGAAAATCATCGGTTCTACGGTGTACGTCACCGGCAACGATGCGGCGACCTTTGCCGAAGTGAAGGAAGATTTAATCCATCGCTTGGGCAATAAGCGAATTGAAGTCTTGAACGTGGGAAACGAAGAAGTGTTGGCCGTGAAAGCCCACTACGAATCCTTCTTAAAAATGAACCTTGGTATGCCCACCGACGAAATGAAAGCGGTGAACGCCGCAGGTTTCCATGTAATTGCGCGACCGAGCAATTACGAGGACTGTTCCCCGGAGGATGTAAAAGCCGTTTTTGACCGACTGAAGGGCATCGATATTTCGGAAGTGGTTTTCTCAGGGCCTCAATCCTTGGGCGCGACAAAATCTTTGCAAGCCACGATTGATGCCATGAAAGAGCGGGATTTGACTTTGGGTCTTATTGAAGCGCCAAGCCAACTGCAATTTTATAATCAAGAGGGTATGCGGGAAATTGCCAAAAATATCGGCTATAACAAAGTGGCGCGGCTTTATTCCATACCCAAGGACGAACAGCCGAAACTAAAAATCGCCGTGGCGGTGGAGCGGTGGTCAAATACCGATCGCGAGCGCAACATTCGTATAAATCTCATGCGAATTTACGATAAGCCCGCGCCGGATATGTCCCTTTACGAAACCAACATGACTTATTTCCGCGACACGCGGGATTTGCTCCTTGCCAAAGGTTACACCTTGGGAAAAGCAGGGACATTTGAAAACTATTATCCAAGCCGTATTCTTCGCGCCCTTGTGATGGTCGGTGCGGCGGCGGCGGGCATATTGTACCTTTCCCTTGTGATACCGTATCTTAACCGCCGTTCGCGGCTTCAGTATTTGTTGTTTGCCCTTTGCGGCATAATTGCCGCTTTGCCGCTTATTTTAGGCAGCGACGGCAACAAGATTCGTCTTGTGGCCGCTCTTGCCGCCGCCAATGTATTCCCGGCGATTGCGGTTATTGCCTGGCTCGATCGTTTTCGCGGGCAAAAGGACAAAGAGATTTTTTCTCTGAAAAAAATTATCCTCACGGCCGTTCTTGCCATAGCGGCGACAAGCCTGCTTTCTTTTGTCGGCGCGGCCTATTTGTCCGGCGCGCTTTCGGACACGGAATATTTTTTGGAGTTTAACATTTTCCGCGGCATAAAACTGACTTTTGTTTTGCCCATGATTTTGGTGGCCATAGCCTTTTTGCAACGGTTCGACATTTGGGGCGGCAAGATGGACGACACGCCGGGGTTTGTCAATCAGTTCAAAAAGATACTCGATATGCCCGTTAAGATTAAAACTCTAATCGGTTTCGGCGTTGTCGCTTTGGCAATGATAGTTTTTGTCGCCCGCAGCGGTCACACGTCGGGTATGCCCGTTTCAAACGCAGAAATACAGTTCCGCGCTTTTCTGGAGCAGGCTTTTTATGCTCGCCCCCGTTCAAAAGAGCTTTTGATTGGGCATCCGGCCTTTATGTTGGCGGTCATGGCGTTTTTGCGCAAATGGCCGACCATGGTTTTGTTTGCCTTGGTTTTGTTGGCTACAATAGGTCAAGGCTCCATGGTGGAAACTTTTGCCCATATGCGAACCCCCATATTTATGTCCGCCGTGCGCGGCGCGGGGGGCGTGGCGTTGGGCGCGGCGTTGGGCGCGATTGCCCTTGTGCTTGTGGAATGTTGGCAAAAACTCATGGCGAAGGCAAGAACAAAATTTTCGGACTGAATTTTATTGAAGGAGACTATCGGTGAGAATTGTAATATCGGGCTATTACGGCTCGAAGAATGCCGGCGACGAGGCAATGTTGGCGGCAATGATTGAGGTATTTTTAAGTATCGACAAAAAAGTGCATATCACCGTAGTTTCCGCCAACCCCGACGACACAAAAAAGCGTCACGGCGTCGCGGCAGTAGGGCTTACGGATATTTTCGCCATTGTGGGCGCGATACGAAAGGCGGATATTTTAATCTCGGGCGGCGGAAGTCTTTTGCAGAACGTGACCAGCGGCAGAAGTTTATACTATTATTTGGGCATAATCTTCTTGGCGCATCTTTTTAACAAGCCGGTCATGCTTTATGCTCAAGGCATAGGCCCTATTTACGGGCAAACGGCCCGATATTTGATGAAAGTTTTGGGTAACAAGACCGAATGTATCACCGTGCGGGACAAAGGCTCCTTGGTGGAGCTTGCCACCCTCGGCATAACAAGGCCGCCGATTAAGGCGACGGCCGATCCGGTTTTGGCCATTAACCCCGTAAGCAAAGAAAAAGGCAAGGAAATTTTGACACGTTGCGGCGTACCTGCAAATTGCCCTCTTGTGGGGCTGTCGGTGCGGGAGTGGCGCGGTTGGCAACATTATAAGGACGTGTTGCGGCAGACATCGCATGAAATTGCCGAAAAATATTCGGCGCATATTGTGTTTTTGCCCATGCAATTCCCCGAAGACGCGCAAACGGCGGAACTTATCGCCGATGACAGCAAAAATTGCACCGTCTTAAAAGAAGAATACACAACCACGGAACTCCTGTCCTTGGTTGGCAATATGGATTTAATAATCAGCATCAGGCTTCACGCTTTGATTTTTGCCGGAGTGATGGGCGTTCCTATGATTGGGATTTCATACGACCCCAAAATAGATCGGTTTTTGGACTCAATCGGCGAACGCCCCGTCGGTAATTTGCAAAGCATCACCAAAGGCGAACTGGCGGACGAATTTGAACGCAAATGGACTTTAAGGGACGAATATCGCGGCAACAACGCGGCTATGATGAAGAAACTAAGAGAGCTTGCGATTGAAAACGCAAGAATAGCTTTTGAAACGGCAAAAAAACCATGATTTTAAGGAGGAAAAGACAGTCGGATCCGTTGGTATCTATTGTAATCCCCGTATATAACGGCGCAAATTTTGTGCGCGAAGCAATCGACAGCGCGCTGGCGCAGACATATAGGAACATCGAGATAATCGTGGTAAACGACGGCTCTACGGACAACACCCGCGATATTGCGCTGTCTTACGGGGATAAAATACGTTATTTTGAAAAAGAAAACGGCGGCGTATCAACGGCGCTTAATTTGGCCATAAGCGAGATGAAAGGCGAATATTTTTCTTGGTTAAGTCATGATGATTTATATGCGCCGGAGAAGGTCGAAGCCGAGATAGAAGCGTTAAAAACGAACGGCAATATGGATATGGTCGTTCATTGCAATTATAACATACTGAATATGGAAACCG
>CAJOQC010000188.1 GCA_905236785.1 uncultured Selenomonadaceae bacterium | reverse complement strand
TTGGTGGGGGGCATGGCGGATTGGTTCGCCGTTACCGCTCTGTTTGAAAAGCCGCTGGGGTTTCCGTGGCACACGGCCATTTTGCCCAAGCGCCGGGAGCAGTTTATAAATGCGTCCGTGGCCATGATACAAAAGCAATTTTTTTCCAAGCGGAACATGATTTCCCATGTGGAGAAGCTCCACCTGTTGCCCGCCCTTACGGAGTGGCTGAACAAAGAGGAAACGCGAACGTGGCTTTTAGGGGAAGTTTCTTCCTACGCGAAGAATTTTTTTTGCCGCAACAACGCCGAATTGGCGGGGAAAATTCGTGGGGAACTTCTTAAAATCCCCGCTACGGATTTAACGGCTCTTTTGGGGGAGCATTTGCAAAAAAGCGGCGCAGACCGTCGGCTCTTGCAAAAAATCGGCCGCTATGCCGAGGAAAAGGCCGCCGCTCCCGAAACTTTGGCCGCTATACGTCAATATCTTGAGAACGCGGAGAAGAACATCGCCAAAAGCCCCTTGGAACTTTTTATGGCGGGGTTGGCAGAAGCTCTTGATTTTATCGACCTTGACGAGGGGGCGCGGTTAATTCGCAGCCGTTTGGCGCAGACCGCCGCCGAATTGCAGGCGGAGGATTCTTATTTATCGCGGGAAGTGTTGCGCCTGGTGTACGAAAGATGCGCCGAACTTAAAGACGATGCCGAAACCGTGCATTTTCTCGAAAACATAAAACGCTGTATAGTTGCGCGGCTGCCCGTTGAGAGGGCGGCGGATTTTGGCGAATTTGCCGCCGGGGGCGATTTTAACGAATTTTTGGCGGAGGAATACGACCGCGCCATGGGGCTTGCCCGGGACGATGCGGAGCTAAAGCGGCAAATAGACAAATTTCTCTACGATTTGGCCGCCCGCAGCGCCCTCCATGCCCAAGGGTTAATCGGCGTGGTGGTGCAAAAGGTCTTGCGGCAGGTTACGGACAGGGAACTTAACCGCCTTGTGTACGACAAGGTGGAGCCTGATTTGTTGTGGATACGAATGAACGGCTCCATTGTGGGTTCGATTGTGGGGTTGGTTTTGTTCTTGGTGTTGTCGGCGGTAGGGTGAACGGAGGTTTTTTACAGATGCCGGATAAAACGAAAATTCTGATAGTTGAGGACGAAAAGCGAATTGCCCGATTTGTGCAAATGGAACTTGAGCATGAAGGGTTTACCACGGCTACGGAGGAAAACGGCCAAAGGGCTTACGAAAAAATTGCCCAAGGGGATTTTGATTTAATTCTTTTGGACGTTATGCTTCCCGATATGGATGGAATTGAAATTTGTCGGCGAACGCGGGAGATTTCCGACGTGCCCATAATTATGCTCACCGCCCGTGACGATATAGACGACAAGGTTAAGGGTCTTGATACGGGGGCGAACGACTACATAACAAAGCCCTTTGCCATAGCGGAACTTTTGGCGCGGATACGGGCGACCCTTAGGAACAAGCCCGTCCGAAGGGACGACACCGAGGGGGACAAAATAACCGTAAAAAATTTGACGGTGTATCCTGCGCGTTTTGAAGCGCGGGTTGGGGACGAAAGCGTGGAGCTTACAAAGAAAGAGTACGCGCTGTTGGAATTTTTGATGAAGAACAAACGGGCGGTTTTGTCGCGGGAGCAGATTTTGCAACAGGTTTGGGGGTACGATTATGTGGGTGACACCAACATTGTCGATGTGTATATTCGCTATCTGCGGGCAAAAATTGACGATCGCTTCGGCGAAAAGTACATTCATACCGTGCGCGGGATTGGGTATGTGATAAAGGAGTGACGATGTTTCCTTTTTATCGCAAAGCGTTGCGGCGGTTTTTGGCCAAGGGGCGGCATTTACGGATAAGCACCAAGATAACCCTTATTTATGCCACGGTTTTTTTCGTTATTCTTTCGGTCACCGCTCTCATTACGGGGATTGGGGTGTATATTTCCCTTTATCGGCAGGCGGAGCGGGAGATGAATTTCAGCATAAGAAATGTGACGGAGAAGATGCGTCGCGGCGAGCGGCTAAACGAATTTTTTTTGGCCGACGACCCATTGTTGCCCGGGGTGGTGTTGCGGGTGACGGACATCACCGGCACGGTGATTTTTGAAAACGACAGCCGCTACCCCAGCATTGAGAAAGTGCAAAAGCATCTTGCGCCAAACCCGCCCTTTTGGGCGAACGCCAAGGATATGGAAGTGGCCGA
>CAJOQC010000187.1 GCA_905236785.1 uncultured Selenomonadaceae bacterium | reverse complement strand
CTCTTGGAGGGAGGTGGCAGCCCGCAGGGCTGACGGAGGGAGTTTTTAGAGGTTGCCTATAATAGATTTATCAAAACAATAAGGCAACTATATAAAATTTTCATTAAAAGGAATACAAATATGTCGCTTCCGCGACATATTTGCATAATCCGCTCTAATCGCCAAAGCGATAAGAGCGACTAAAAGAAAAGAGGCTTTTAACTTTGGCAAGATTATTCGGAACGGACGGGGTTCGCGGCGAGGCGAACATCACGCTTTTGCCGGAGCTGGCATTTCGGCTGGGGCGGGCGGCTACTTTGTATTTTGGCAAGAACTCGCCCACGCAGCCGGTGATACTTATAGGGCGGGACACCCGTATATCGGGGCAAATGTTTGAGTCGGCCTTGGCGGGGGGGATTACCTCGGCGGGGGGCTTGGCGGTGACGGCCGGGGTTGTGCCCACCCCGGCGGTGGCCTATTTGGCCAAACAGATGCGGGCAAATGCGGGTATTGTGATTTCCGCCTCCCATAACCCCTTCGGGGACAACGGCATAAAGTTTTTCGGCGGCGACGGCTACAAACTCCCCGACGCCACCGAGGACGAACTGGAGGCCATTGTGCGGCGAATCGAAACAAATGACGATTTAGACCGCCCCTGCGGGGAGAATATCGGCCGGGTGGAGGAACGGACCGACCTTATAAACCAATACATAGACTTTGTTTGCAGCACCGCCAAAACGCGGCTCACGGGGCTGAAGGTGGTGTTAGACTGCGCCAACGGCGCGGCTTACGAGGCCATGCCCAAGGTTTTGCGCCGCTTGGGGGCGAACGTCAAGATTATCCACGCCCTGCCGAACGGCACGAACATCAACGACCGTTGCGGCTCTACCCACCTTGAGTCCCTAAAACGGGCGGTGACGGAGAACCGCGCCGACATCGGCATCGCCCATGACGGCGACGCGGACAGATGCTTGTGCGTGGACGAAAAAGGCGAAGTGATAGACGGGGATCATATACTGGTTATGTGCGCCCAAAACATGATGCGGGACGGCACGCTCAATAACAAAACCGTCGTCACCACCGTCATGGCAAATATCGGCTTCCACCGCGCCATTAAGGAAATGGGCGGCCGGGTGGAAGTAACCCAAGTGGGGGACAGGTACGTCTTGGAGAATATGCTAAAGAACAACTACCGCTTGGGCGGCGAGCAATCGGGGCATATTATTTTCACCGACTACAGCACCACGGGGGACGGGCTGATAACGGGGGTTAAAGTGCTTGAGTCCCTAAAGACAAGCGGCAAAAAAGCGTCGGATTTATCCGCGCTTATGACCACCTACCCCCAACTTTTGATTAACGTCCGGGTGGCGCATAAAGAAGGTTGGGAGAACAACCCGGCCATAAACGCCGCCATCGACGAGGGCGAAAACGAACTTGGCGACGAAGGGCGGATTTTGGTGCGGCCGTCGGGGACGGAGGAACTTATCCGCGTAATGGCGGAGGGCAAAGACCAACGCCAGCTTGAAAGAATTTGCAAAAACATCGCCGAAGTCGTGGAAAGGGAACAGGGGAAAAAGGAGTAAGTCATATAATGAAGAAAGTTATTGTTTTTGCCAGTTTCGGCGTGGCGGACGCAAAGGCGCGGGCAAAACGCCTTGACGCGGTGGCTCTTCAAATAGGCCGTAGTTTTCGCGGCTATTCGGTGGTGCAGGCCTATACTTCCCATGTCATTCGCGCCCGCATGATAAAACAGGGCTTCCGCGCCTTGGCCATCGCCGGGTGCTTGAGCGAAGTATCCGACGGCGGCTGCGAAGAAGTGTATCTGCAACCCTCCCATGTCACGGCGGGGGAAGAATACGAGAACAAAATATTAAAAGTGGCGAAGGATTTTAAGAGCCGCTTTAAGGTGCTGAAGGTGGGCGAGCCGCTGCTTTACGCCGACGAGGACTATAAAAACGTGCTGACGGCGCTGACGGAGGGCATAGGCCGGGAGGAAGACGAAGAAATTTTGCTGGCAGGCCACGGCTCGCCCCACCGCCATAACCCCGCTTATGAAAAATTGCAGGCCGTGGCCGACGAAATGAAACTCCCCGTCACCGTTGGCGTTTTGGAACAGACGGACACACCCTCCTTTGAGGACGCTGTGGTGCATCTTAAAGAAAAAAACGCGAAAAAAATCCTCCTTGCCCCTTTCTTGGTGGGGGCGGGGATACACGCTACCCGCGACATGGCAGGGGACGAGCCGACTTCATGGAAAAACCGCCTGACGGCAGAGGGCTTCTCCCTGCGGGTGGATATGCGTTCCCTCACCGAATACGACGCAATACGAAACATCTATATGCAAAAAATCGCCAAACTTACGGGGGAAAAGTTGTCGTAGAAAAGAAGCAAGGGAAAAAGAGAAAATTTTATGGGCATCTCTAAAAACGCGCTTTTATACCTCCTCCCGTCGGTTACTCCGACACCTTCTTCCTCCGAGATGAGGTCTGATTTTAAGCCTCCCCTCTTGGGGAGGTGGCAGCCCGCAGGGCTGACGGAGGGGTTTTTAGAGGTT
>CAJOQC010000186.1 GCA_905236785.1 uncultured Selenomonadaceae bacterium | reverse complement strand
TGCGCCCAATTTATCCCATATAAAAAAGCGCGACATATCTCAATAACGAGAATGTCGCGCCTTTTTATTTAGAGCCGCTAAATATCAATTTTTCAAAGGTTTCTTCAAAACCGACAAAATCATGCAGCCTACCGCCGCGCCGATTAGAATTGCCAAGATGTACATACCCGCGTTGCCGATGGTGGGCACCACAAAGATGCCGCCGTGGGGAGCGCGAAGGGTGCAGTCAAACATCATGGACAAACCGCCCGCAACAGCCGAGCCGACCACAAGGGAAGGAATGACGCGCAACGGGTCGCCCGCCGCGAAAGGTATCGCGCCTTCGGTGATGAAGGACATACCCATTACATAGTTGGTGATACCGGCTTTTTGTTCGCTTTCGGTGAAACGGTTCTTAAAGAAGGTGGTGCAAAGGGCGATAGCCAAAGGAGGAACCATGCCGCCGGCCATAACCGCCGCCATTACATGATACTCGCCGCTGGCCAACAAGCCTGTGCCGGTGACGTAAGCCGCCTTGTTGATGGGACCGCCCATGTCGATGGCCATCATGCCGCCCACGATAACGCCAATCATCACCCGGGCACTCTGATCCATGTTCTTCAAGGTGTCAACAAGCCAAGTGTTCACCGCGCCCACGGGCGGAGCGATAATGAAGGTGCAAACAAGGCCGATAATGAGAACGCCGAAGAGAGGATAAAGCAAAACGGGTTTGACGCCGTCCAAGGAGGCGGGCAAGCCCGAAAAGGCTTTTTTGAGGAAGTTCACCGCATAACCGGCGATGAAACCCGCAAGAAGCGCGCCCAAGAAACCGGAGCCGTTAGACGCGGAGAGCGCGCCGCCCACAAAACCGGGGGCAAGACCCGGACGATCGGCGATTGACATGGCTATAAAGCCCGCCAACACCGGGAGCATAAACCCAAAGGATGCGCCGCCAACGGTCATGAAGAATTTCGCCACCGGCGTGTTGCTGCCGAAACTGCTGGGGTTTATGGAATAATCGTCCAACAGGAAGGCGATGGCTATTAGGATACCGCCGCCCACCACGAAGGGGAGCATATGGCTGACGCCGTTCATGAGGTGCTTATAAATCTGCCGCCCCAAGGATTCGCCCGCCGTGTCCGCCGCGCCTTCGGCTTCGTCCGAGCCGGAAGCATGATAAATAGGCGCGTTGCCGCTAAGGGCTTTGTCCAAAAGTTCGTCGGCCTTGTTGATGCCGTCGGCAACTTTGGTGATAACCACGGGTTTGCCGTTAAATCTTGCCATTGCCACGTTCTTGTCGGCGGCAATGATAATCGCGTCGGCTTTTTTGATTTCCTCCGCCGTCAGAACATTCTTCGCACCGCCGGAGCCGTTGGTTTCCACTTTTATGGAAATGCCGCGCTTTTTGGCGTGTTGCTCAAGGCTTTCCGCCGCCATAAAGGTATGGGCTATGCCCGTGGGGCAAGCGGTGACCGCCAAGACCTGAATGTGGTCGCTTGCGGCGACGGGCGCGGCGGATTCGGATGCGCCCTTAAACTTGCCGTCCTCTTTGTCGTCGATGAGTTTTAAGAATTCTTCTTTTGTGGTGGCCGCAACAAGAGCTTCCTTAAAATCTGCGTCCATAATCATGGTGGCAAGTTTGCTGAGGATTGTGAGATGCTCGTCGTTGCTACCCTCCGGCGCGGCGATAAGGAAGAACAAACGCGCCGGTTTGCCGTCCATGGACTCAAAGTCCATGCCGCTTGGCACTGTCATGGCCGCAAGGCCGGCCTCTTTAACGCCGGAGCTTTTGGCATGGGGCGTGGCTATGCCGTCGCCAAGACCGGTGGTGCCGGATTCTTCACGCGCCAAAACGTCTTTTTCGTATTGCGCTTCGTTGCTTATGTTGCCGCCTTTGGCCATAAGCCCAACCAATTTGTGAATTGCCCCTTTTTTGTCAAGGGGTTCTGCGCCCAAGACGATTGACTCGTTCTTGAGCAAATCGGTAATTCGCATGATAATTGCCTCTCTTTCCTAAGAGATTAAATATTATAATAGAGAGCGTTAGAATTTACGATCGAAGCGAAGTAAAGCTCTTACGCTCTCTGTATATACTCGCGGAGTAAAAATAACAATTTGTAAATTTCATTGCTCGCGAGTATAAAACCAATTCATTATACAAAATTTTTTGGTTAATAATCAAGCAAAAATCATGAAATTGTTCTAAGAAGCGCGTCAACTTCTTCGCGTGTGGCCAAATTTTCCGAAAAAGCCGATGCCGAGCCGCAGGCTACGCCCATGTAGAAGGCTTTTTCAAAATCGCCGCCGGATTCGTTAAGCCCCGTCAAAAAGCCCGCCACCATGGAATCCCCCGCTCCAACGGAGTTGACAAGAGTGCCTTTGGGCGCGGCGCATTTGTGGCTTTTTCCCGTTTCGTCCAGCAAAATCGCCCCGTCGCCGCCCATGGACACAAGGACGTTTTGCGCTCCTTGGTCTTGGAGTTTTTTCGCGTATTCGACGATTTCTTCGTCGCTTTTTAACTTCACCCCGAACATATCCCCCAATTCGTGATTGTTGGGTTTAATCAAAAAGGGCTTGTATTTCAAAACGTTCAGCAAAAGTTTCTTCGTGGCGTCAACCACAATACGGATGCCCTTGCCTTGCAGCCGCTCCATAATCTTTTCGTACATATCGTCGGGCAAGGTGTTGGGGATAGACCCCGCCAAAACAAGGGTATCTCCTTCCTTTAGGGTGTCTAATTGTTTTAAGAGTTCCTCCCGCTTACTTTCGCTGATGTTCGGCCCTTGGCCGTTTACTTCCGTCTCCACGTCGGCTTTAATCTTGGCGTTGATGCGGGTGAACCCTTGCGGAAGTTGGATAAAATCAAAATCCACGTTCTTTTCCAAAAGTTGACGTTTGATTTCTTCGCCGGTGAAGCCCGCCACAAAACCCAAGGCGGTGCTTTTTTGCCCCATGTTCCCAAGGACGATGGACACGTTTATGCCCTTACCCCCCGCCAAAACCTGCTCATAGGTGACGCGGTTCGTGCCGCCCACTTCCATGGCGTCAAGGCGAACAATGTAATCAAGTGCCGGATTGAATGTTACTGTATATATCATAATAATCCCCCCTGCTTTGCTTATACGCCCAAAATTAAAAATTTCCTGCTAAACTTTGGGACTTTTCC
>CAJOQC010000185.1 GCA_905236785.1 uncultured Selenomonadaceae bacterium | reverse complement strand
CGCCATCATAGGCCGACTTCACCGCTTGTCGCAAATTTTTGTCAAGGGCGACAACGCCAAGCACTCTGCCGCCGTTGGTGACAAGTTCGTTGCCTTCTTCCTTTGTCCCCGCCTGGAAAATCATGCAACCTTTTTCATGCGCCTCGTCTATGCCCGTAATCGGAAAACCCTTTTCGTATTCGCCGGGATAGCCGCCGGAGGCCATAACAACGCAGGCCGCGCTTTCATCCCGCCAATTTATCTTTATGCCCCCTAAGTTTCCTTCAGCGCAGGCCATCATTATTTCCGCCAAATCGCCGTCCAAAAGGGGCAAGACCACCTGTGTCTCAGGGTCGCCGAAACGGCAGTTAAACTCCACAACCTTCGCTCCTTCGTCGGTAATCATCAGCCCTGCGTACAAACAGCCTTGATAGGGGCAACCAAGCTCTTTCATGGCCGCGATAGTTGGCTTTAGGATTTTGTTTGTAACTTCCTCGACAATTTCTTTCGTCACCACAGGCGCAGGAGCATACGCGCCCATGCCGCCGGTGTTTGCCCCTTTGTCGCCGTCAAAGGCGCGTTTGTGGTCTTGGGCGCTTATCATGGGAATGACGGTTTCACCGTCGGCAAAGGCCAAAAGAGAGGCTTCCTCCCCTTCCATATATTCTTCGATAACAACTTTTGCGCCGGTGTTGGTTAGCGCGGCATCTACGGCCTCCACAGCCGCGTCCACGGTTTCGGCCACGGTTACGCCTTTGCCCGCCGCCAAGCCGTCAGCTTTCACAACAATCGGCGCGCCCATTTGCCGCACATAGGAACGGGCGCGGGCGGCATCGGCAAATATTTCGTAACGCGCCGTGGGTATGCCGTATTTTTTCATGAGATTTTTGGCAAAGGCCTTCGAGCCTTCAAGTTGCGCTGCCGTTTTCTTAGGACCGAAGACTTTTATGTGTGCCGCCGCCAAGGCATCCGCCAAGCCGTTTACCAAGGGAGCCTCAGGTCCAATTACCGCAAGGTCGATGTAATGAGTTTGGCAAAACTTAACAACGGCCTCATTGTTGTTGATGTCCACGTCCGATACACATTCGGCGATATTTTTCATGCCGGGGTTGCCGGGCATGGCGTAGAGCTTTTCGCATTTATCGCTGTCGCGGAGCTTAAAGGCAAGGGCGTGTTCCCTGCCTCCCGAACCTACCACCAAAATGTTCATTTTGCCGCCAACTCCTTCAGGTAGTCGCGAATGGCCGCATCATAATCCGCCGTATGGGCGAAGGCTTCTTCGGCAAGTTGCATACGGGTAAGACCGCCGACGCAACCTTCTTTTGCTATCGCTTCGGCAATTTCGTCGTAACGCCCGGGGTTTGTGACCACGGTGACGAATTTGAAATTTTTCGCCGCCGCCCGAATCATGGCAGGCCCGCCGATGTCGATATTTTCCACCGCTTCGGCAAGGGTTACGCCCTCTTTGGCAATCGTTTCCTTAAAGGGATAAAGGTTCACCACCACCATGTCAATGGGGGTGATTTTGTGTTCCTTCATTTCGCGAATGTGGCGTTCGTTGTCCCGCACCGCCAAAATTCCGCCGTGAATGTAGGGGTTTAGGGTTTTTACCCTTCCGTCCATTATTTCGGGAAACCCTGTCACGTCGCTTACATAGGTCACGGGAATGTTCGCCGCCTTTAAGGCTTTCATGGTGCCGCCGGTGGACACAATTTCAACTCCCGCCGCATTTATTTTGCGGGCAAATTCGACAATACCCGTTTTATCCGACACGCTTATCAAAGCGCGTTTTATTTTTAGCATGATATTCTCCCCTCATTGCTGCTTGTTCGTTGTCATAATGACCCTTGCGGGCAAAATCGGAAAATCCTTTCATTCGTCCAAAATTTCCACCTTGCGGCCGTCAATTTTTAAGCGGCCGTCGCAATAAAGTTTTATGGCTTTTGGGTAAATTTTGTGTTCCTCCTCCAAAATACGCGCCGCAAGGGTTTCTTCCGTATCGTCGTCCTTTACCGGCACGGCGGACTGCACGATTATAGGCCCTGTGTCCATGCCTTCGTCCACAAAATGAACTGTGCATCCCGAAACCTTAACGCCGTAGCTAAGGGCATCCCTGTGGGCGTGCGCCCCAACGAAGGAAGGCAAAAGGGCGGGGTGAATGTTCATCATGCGCCCGCTGTATTCGCGAACAAAATTCTTGCCCAATATCCGCATAAAGCCCGCCAAAATAATTAGGGTTACGCCGCATTTTTTTAGTTCTTCCATTATGGCGTTTTCAAAGTCCTCGCGCTGAGAAAAGGATTTATAATCCACGCACACTGCCTTTATGCCGGCGTTCTCGGCGCGTTTAAGGGCAAAAGCATCCTTTTTGTCAGCCACCACAACGGCAATTTCGGCGTTGATGCCGCCATCCTTCACCGCTTTTATTATGGACTCCAAATTTGTGCCGCGCCCGGAGCATAAAACCCCCAAAATTTCCTTTTTGTCTTTGTCACGCTTTATTATCATCGTCCGTCGCGCCTTTAATCGTCACTTTGCCGTCGCCTTTTACTATGCGCCCAATGTCAAAACATTCTTCCCGCATGGTGGAAAGGCGAACGCGAATTTTTGCCGCCTCCATGGGGTCGGCGATTATGACCATGCCAATCCCCATGTTAAATGTGCGGTACATTTCCGCCGTCGCCAAATTGCCCCACACCTTCAGCAACGAGAAAATAAGGGGAGCTTCCCAAGCGTCGGCGTGTATCGTGGCTGCCAACCCTTGGGGCAATATCCTCTCGATGTTGTCGTAAAGGCCGCCCCCCGTAATATGCGCCATGCCGCTTATTTGAAATTCATGAATAAGCGGTAGGCAAACTTTGGGGTAAAGCCGCGTCGGGGTCAGCAATTCTTCGCCCAAGGTTTTGCCAAGTTCGTCGATATGGTCTTCAAGGCGCAAATGTTTTACGTCGAACACGATTTTTCGCACCAAGGAAAATCCGTTGGAGTGAAGCCCCGAAGATGGCACCCCCAAAACAACGTCCCCTTCTTTGATTTTTTCGCCGGTAATCAATTTGTCCCGTTCGACGATGCCCACGGCAAAGCCGGCCACGTCGTACTCGCCTTCGCGGTAAAAGCCGCTCATTTCCGCCGTTTCGCCGCCAATTAGGGCGCAACCTGCCTCTTTACAGGCGTCGGCAACGCCGCCCACGATTTTTTGGGTCTTTTCTTCGTCGATTTTGTCAAGGGCAAGATAATCCAAGAAGAAGAGCGGCTCTGCGCCATGCACCAAAATATCGTTTACGCACATGGCAACCGCATCTTGGCCAATCGTGTCATGCTTATCGGCCATAAAAGCCAATTTCAGTTTCGTGCCTACGCCGTCTGCGCCCGAAACCAACACCGGGTTTTCGTACTTTTGGGCGTTTAGGGCGAAAAGCCCGCCAAAACCGCCCAATTCGCCGATAACTTCCGGGCGATAGGTGGATTTTACGCTGCCTTTTATCATGTTCACTGCGCGGTTGCCCGCCTCAATGTCAACTCCCGCATCTTTATAGGTCATTTTGTTTTCCATAAATTCGCAATTCCCTTCGTAAAACATCAGCACTTTTGCTGCTCAAAAACATATTTGTCGGCGTTTTCGTTCGCCACCGGGTAGCCGCCGTTAAAGCAGGCGTAGCACATATCCTCGGGGTCTATCGCCCCGGTGCATTTTTTTAGCCCCTCCAAGGACAAAAAATGCAAAGAATCCGCGCCGATAAACTCTCGTATTTCCTCCACGGATTTTGTGGCGGCGATAAGTTCCTTCCTTACGCTGGTGTCTATGCCGTAATAGCATGGGTGAGTAATGGGCGGGGAAGAAATGCACATATGCACCGACTTTGCCCCGGCGTTGCGGAGCATCTTCACTATTTTGCCGCTGGTCGTGCCGCGAACAATGGAATCATCGACGATAATCACCGATTTTCCCGCAACGGAGGCGCGAATGGGGTTAAGTTTCATTTTCACGGCGGTTTTTCGTTGCTTCTGGGTGGGCTGAATGAACGTCCTTCCGATATAGCGGTTTTTCATTAAACCGTCAACATAGGGAATGCCCGCCTCGCAGGCAAAACCCGATGCGGCGGTGTTGCCGCTGTCCGGCACGGATATTACAATATCTCCGCGAAACCCGCTTTCTTTTGCGAGCATCCGCCCCATCATAAATCGCGCATTATGCACGCTTTGACCGTCGATAACCGAATCGGGGCGGGCAAAATAAATGTACTCAAATATACAGGCGGCGCGTTTTTCTCCCGTTGCAAATTTCACGCTCTTTAGGCCGTTGCCGTCGATAATTACCATTTCACCGGGTTCTACGTCCCGCACAAATTCTGCATCAACCACGTCAAGGGCGCAACTTTCCGACGCAACAACAAAGGCTTCGCCAAATTCGCCGCTTGATTTACCGATGCACAGCGGGCGGAAGCCCTGCGGGTCGCGCACGCCTATCAGTTTGTCCTCGGTCATAATCGTGAGGCAATACGCGCCGCGAATTTTCTTTAGGCTGTCCAAAATTTTCTCTTCAATGGTGTCCTTGCGGGAGCGGGCGATGAGATTTACAAAGACCTCCGAATCAATGGAAGTTTGAAAAATCGTCCCCTGTTCCTCCAAATCCCGACGAATTGCGGCAGCGTTTGTAAGATTGCCGTTATGCGCCAAGGCTATTTTTCCGCCGGCGTAATTAACAAGAAGGGGTTGCGTGTTGGCCATAAGGCTCGAGCCGGTGGTGGAGTAGCGCACATGGCCAATGGCGATTTTTTGCCCCTCCATAAAGGGAATTTGATGGCGAAAAACTTCGTTCACCAACCCCATGCCGCGGCTCACGTCCATCCATGCGCCGTCGGTCACGGCGATGCCGCAACTTTCCTGCCCGCGATGCTGAAGGGCAAAAAGCCCGTGATATGTAAGCTCCGCGACGTTTCGCGCCGTGGAATACACGCCGAAAACGCCACATTCTTCTTTCCAGTCAGTCATTTTGCACCGTTTTATTCCTGCCCCGTCAAACGGCGGAGCATCTCTTTGTAGGCATCTTCCACGCCGCCCAAGTCACGGCGGAAACGGTCTTTGTCAAGTTTTTCTTTGGTGTCGCTGTCCCAAAAGCGGCAGTTGTCGGGGGAAATTTCGTCCGCCAAAATTACTTTGCCGTCCTTATCGCGGCCAAATTCCAGCTTAAAATCAATCAAATCAACTTTTTTCTCCTTGAGGAATTTCGTCAGGATGTCGTTTATTTTAAGGGACAGATTTTGTATGGTGGTCAACTCGTCGTCGGTGGCAAGTTCCATGGCCAAAATGTGATACCTGTTTACCATGGGGTCGCCCAAATCGTCGTTTTTGTAGCAAAATTCGATGACGGGGATTTTCATTTTCGTACCTTCGGCAAGCCCCAACCGCGCCGCCAACGAACCCGCCGCCACGTTGCGGATAATGACTTCAAGGGGAATTATCGTAAGTTTTTTTACGAGCATTTCCCGTTCGCTCGGCACGGCAAGGCAATGATGCTCAATGCCATGTTCTGCCAAGAGGTCGAAGAAAAATTTCGTCATCTTGTTGTTCATTATGCCTTTATCCACAATCGTGCCTTTTTTCGCGCCGTTGCCCGCCGTGGCATCGTCTTTATAGTAAACAAGAAGTTCGTCGGAATTATCCGTTTCGTAGAGAATTTTTGCCTTGCCTTCGTAAATAGCCTTTTTTTCCATGGTGTATGTTACCCCTTACTTTATAGTTGAGCGTTTACCCTTTCCGACTTCTTTTCGACATCGGATTTCATTTTTTCGCGATAGGCCGCAAGTTTTTCTTTGATTTCGTCGTTGCCGAGGGCAAAGATTTCGGCGGCAAAAACCGCTGCGTTCTTTGCGCCGTTCACCGCCATTGTGGCAACGGGAATACCGCTTGGCATCTGTACGGTGCTTAAAAGCGCATCCATGCCGTTTAAGGGCGTGGCGTTTATGGGTACGCCGATTACCGGCAACGTGGTATAACTTGCCACGACACCCGCCAGATGAGCCGCCGCCCCCGCCGCCACGATAAACACACCCACGCCGCGCTTTGGGGCGCCCTGCGCCAACTCGCGGACTTTTTCCGGCGTGCGGTGCGCCGAAGCGACGTTTACTTCCGTATCAATGCCGAATTGTTTCAAGAGTTCCACGGTAGCTTTTATGATGGGAAAATCCGAATCGCTGCCCATGATAACGGAAACTTTCATAGAATTACCCCCGTTTCGTATAGTGATTGTACCTTCGGCAAGATTTAACCGTTTTCATCATAGCAAATTTTTGTTGTAACTGCAATTATTGTTTTTTTATGGTATGAAATGT
>CAJOQC010000184.1 GCA_905236785.1 uncultured Selenomonadaceae bacterium | reverse complement strand
GCACCACTACGCTTCGTCGTCATTCCTTGTCTGCCGAAAAAATCCCTCGGCAATGGCACGAACTCATTTATGCAGTGTTTCCTAAGAATTAAAATTGCGGCATTAACACGGACTTTCCGTTTTCGTTTCTAAACACCTCTGCCGTAACGCCGAAAACCTCTTTTATGGCGGCGGCGGTCAGCACTTTTTGCGGCTCGCCTTGGGCAAAAACCGCGCCGTTTTTTACAATCACCGTTTCGTCGGCGTATTGAAGGGCGTGGTTAATGTCATGAAGCACCATGACAACGGTCATGCCATATTCGGCGTTTACTTTGCGGATTATGTTCATCACGTCCAGTTGATGGGCTATGTCAAGATAGGTTGTCGGTTCGTCCAACAAAAGTATTTGCGGCCGTTGCGCCAAGGCCATGGCAATAAAGGCGCGTTGCCTTTCGCCGCCCGATAAGGTCATCACCTGTCGGGCGGCGAATTTTGTTAGGTTCGTCACCGACAATGCCCACTCCACCGCCTCCCTGTCCGCTTTCGGGTCGGCGGCGGCGAACATTCCCCGATATGGAAAACGGCCGTAGTCGGCAAGATGCTCCACCGTGGTGTCGGGCGGTGCGGCGTTGGTCTGGGGCAAAATGGCAAGTTTTTTGGCAATATCTTTGCGTTTTAGTTTACGCATATTTTCGCCGCCCAAAAACACATTGCCCCCATAATTTTCGTTTAGCCCCGCCAGAATTTTTAGGAGTGTGGATTTGCCTGCGCCGTTCGGCCCGATTATCGCCGTGCGTCGTCCTTCGCAAAAGGTAACGGAAACATTTTGCAAAATACTTTTGCCCTTCAAATTGAAACTGACATTTTCGGCTTTAAGTTCCATTTTTACAGCTCCCTTCGCAGAAGGAACAAGAAGAAGGGCGCGCCCAAAACCGCCATTATGATGCCGACGGGCAATTCTGCGGGGGAAAAGGCGGTGCGGGCAAATGTATCGCAAAAAGTGACCGTGGCCGCCCCAAGAAGAGCCGCCCCCGGCAACAAAAAGCGATAATCAGAACCTAAGAGCAATCGCGCCCCATGTGGCACAATAAGCCCCACAAAACCCAACAGACCCGCAACCGAAACCGCGCTCGCCGCCAAAAGCGCGGCAACCGCCGTTAGGATTAGGCGGACGCGTTCCACGTTAAGCCCCAATCCTTTGGCTGTTTCGTCCCCAAGTTGCAGGACGTTTATGTGTCGCGCACCCAAAAAGGCCAACACCGCGCCCAATATGGTATAGGGATAAATAATTTCCACATGAGGCCAACTTCTTGCGGACAAGCCGCCAATCATCCACATGAGCGCACCATGAACCCTGTCGCTGTAAAAAATCATCAAAGCCGAGATGCCCGCGCCCAAAAAGGCCGACACGGCAACACCCGCCAAAATTATTCGCACGGGGCGAATACCGTTTTTCCATGCCAAAACATAAATTAAAACCGCCGCTCCCATTGCGCCCAAAAAGGCAACGGGGGTAACGAAGGAGGCGGCCTCGGGGTAGATAAGCATGACAAATATGCCCGACAACCCCGCGCCCGAAGATATGCCTATAATATGCGGATCGGCCAACGGGTTTTTCATCACCGCTTGCAAAATCGCCCCCGAAAGGGAAAGATTGATGCCCACCAAGGCGGCGACGATTATGCGGGGCAGACGTATGTTTGTGAGTATTTGCCCATGAGTGCCGACATCGCCGACAAAAAGTATCTGCCAAACTTCGGCGGGAGAAATTTCAACCGAACCCTTCATCACGCCAACCAACATACCCGACACGGCCAACAGGGAAAACGCCGTCAGCATAATAATTTGCTTTTTCACTTTGCGTCACCGAATATTTCGGGGTAAATGAGTTTTGCCATGTACTCTGCGGCTTCGGGGTAGTGTATGCCGGGGCTAAAGAGAAAATATTCCTGCGGCAAATAGTAGAGCTTGTTGTTTTTTACGGCGGGGACGGCCTGCCAAGCCGGATTTTCCGCGAGCATTTTTTCCATGTTCGCCTTAATGTCCTCAATGTTCCCCATGCTGGTGACAAAAATTATCTCCGGGTTTTGCTCCGTCAGTGTTTCAAGGCTGTAGGGCGCGGCATCCGGGTTTTTCTCCATTGGCGTCATGCCATCTGCCACGTTCTTTAGCCCCAACATTTTGGCCACAGTTCCGGCTATGCTTCCCTCAAGCTGGACGCTTAATCCTTGCGCCGTGCTGTGCAAAACAGCAACCCGTCGTTCCTCCTTGGGAATTTTATCCGCAACGGCCTTTATTCTGTCATCCATGTCGGCAATAAGTTTGTCCGCTTTTTCCCCTTCCCCCGTGACGGCGGCAAGGATTTTAAGTTCCTCCTTCACATCGTCGTAACTTTTAAGGGGGACAACCAAGGCGGGAACGTTGTTTTGCTCCAAAAGGGGCAAAAGTTTTTCGTTCATTCCCTTGTTGACAATCACAAGGTCGGGGGCGCAGGCAAAAAGTTTTTCCGTGTCAATTTGATACACCGCGCCTATTTCCGCCGCATCTTTGGCATAATCGGGGGTGGGGGTCTTAGAGGCCGGCCGCCCCACAACCGTGCCGCCGACGGCGTGCAACGGCTCAAGGAAAGAGGCGGAAGTGACAACAATGCGCTCCGGCTTTTTGTCTATGATGACGGTTCTTCCCGCACCATCCGTCACTTTGGCAAATTCTGCGGTTTGGTTTTGTTCCGTGGCAACGGGAGAGCCGCAGCCGCTTGCCGCCGCGACAGCCAAAAACGCCGACAAGGCGCAAAGCAAAAGTTTATTCTTCATGTTCGTCGCTCCCTTCCTTGCCCGTCAATATGGTGGAAAGGTAATTTACTTTGTCGTTTTTGCGCGAAGCAATATCGGTGATGAGTTTTTCTTCGTCAAGCCCGCAACGACTGCTCATCACGGCGTTCTTTGCCATGTCGTTTTCTTGCAGCAGGTCGGCTATTTCGGCAAAATTATGATAGACTTTCATGAGTACGGCGCGGTCGGCGGCCTTTAGGGCGCGGTCGATTTTGTCCTTGTCGGCGGTGGCCGGGATAACGGCCAAAATTTCGTTGCCCTCGACAATGGGGTAATCACACGCGCTGCCTATGGCGGTAAAAGCTGTGATGCCGGGTACGGTGACAATGTTTGCCGTGCCTTTCAGCATTTTGAACATATAAATATAAGTGCTATAGAACATAGGGTCGCCTAAGGTGAGAAAAACAACATTCTTGCCGTCTTCCAAGAATCCCAAAATTTCCTCTTTGTTCTGCCGCCATTCGCGGGAGGATTGGGCGAAATTTTTCACCATGGGGAACACTTGATAAACTATCCGGGCATTTTCGCCTATGTAATCTTCGGCTATCGAAAGGGCGACGCTCCCTTCTTTTTTTTCGGTTTTGGGCGCTATGATGACATCCGCCGCTTTTATTGTTTTAATTGCTTTCAGCGTTAAAAGTTCCTTGTCGCCGGGGCCTACCCCTACGCCGTAAAAAGTTCCCGTAGGTCTTAAACGATTTCCTGCCATGATTTTCTCCTTTTTGCTTGGTCGGTAATTTTTTTTGCATGATACCACATGGCGGGAGATGTTTGCAACGAAGTTAGGGAAACACTGCATAATTCGTCCGCACCCTTGCCGGGTCTTTTTCCGGCATACCCTGAAGGGCACGCGTACTGCGTCATTCCTC
>CAJOQC010000183.1 GCA_905236785.1 uncultured Selenomonadaceae bacterium | reverse complement strand
GGTAGGAAAAATCGTCCTTCAGCACTCCCGAATAATCGGTAACATAATTGTAAGCGGCAAAGGGGAAAAGGAACAATGCCGTAAACAACAATATTTGCAAAAAGAATTTTCTCATGAGCATGATACCTTCAAAATTGAAAGTACAAAAATTCCGTCATGTTCGTAAGGTGCAAAATCACCCACGCCAAGGCGGCGGCAAAAATCGCGGCAGTGGCCGTTCGGGGTTCGGATTTTTTCACAATGTCCTGGGAAGGAGGGGAAAACGCCGCCGCCAAAATCGCAATCGCCATAATTTCTGTGGGATAGGCGGCGAAAATTTCTCCCGTCAAAAACATATAAACGCCATGAACGTCAACCGCCGAAAAATTGAACATATTTTTCAGCATATCTGCCGCCACTGTTGCCGACGGGGCGCGGAAAAACACAAAACTTATTAAAACCGTCAGCAAGGTAAGCCCATGGGCGGCAAAACTCGGCAGAGAAAAGCCGTATCGCCGCCAAATTTGATTGACGGCAACAGCCCCTCCGTGGATAAGCCCAAAGATAACGTAATGCCAACCCGCGCCGTGCCACACTCCCGCGATAAAAAAGGCAACAAAGGAACAAAATGCAACATATTTTAGGGGAAGCTCCCGCGAAATGTTTTGGCTTTTTCGCAGGAAACTTTGCATCAGGGGCGTATATATGCAGGCGGTTATGGCGTTGGTGAGGGAAATATGCCACCGTTGCCAAAAGTTTATTATGCTTTTGGCGCGGTAAGGCGCGTTGAAGTTTGGGGGAATTTTAATGTTCAGCATACGGGCTATGCCGATTGCCATGTCGCTGTAGCCCGAAAAATCAAAGTACAACTGTAGCATATAGCAGATTGAAGCGAGCCACGCCGCAAAAAAGCCGTGATTGCCGCCGTCAAAAGTTGCGGCTACCGATGCCGAAAAAGCGTCGGCTATTATTACTTTTTTGGTTAAGCCGATTATAAATAGCATTAACCCACGCGACAGATTTTCAAAATCCAGCCGCAAAATCCCGTCATCGCGGAATTGTTTCATTATTGGGCGGTGGTAGAGAATTGGACCTGCCAAAAGGTGCGGAAAAAACGAAACAAAAAGAGCATAGTCCACAATGTCATGGTCTTTTACCGTTCCGGCGCGGCAGTCGATAAGATATAAAAGTTGCGTAATTGTGAAAAAAGAAATGCCCAAAGGCAGGACGATGTTAAGAAGGGGGAAATCCTGCCCAAAAATTTTGTTGATATTGGCAAGGAAAAAATCCGTGTACTTAAAGTAACTCAGCAGGGCAATATTAGCTACCGCCCCCAGCCAAAAGCAGACTTTGGACAAATTGTCTTTTTCGCCGCGAAAACGCAATATCCCCCCGGAAAAAATATAATTAACCAAAATGCTCGCCGCAAGCAAAGGCACATAGGAAACGTCCCACCAGCCGTAGAAAAAAAATCCCGCCGCCACCGTAAATATTTTGGCAAAATTCGGCGGCGCAAAACGCCCCAACAAAAAATATCCCGCCAGAACCGCAGGCAAAAAGAAAAAAATAAATTCAAATGAATTAAACAGCATAAACCGTCTCCAAAAAAAAATTGCGTCTTTCGCTATCGTTCTATATAATTACTCGTGTATTCTTTCTCTTTTTATCCGTTCTTATCGACTTTGCGATTGGAACGAAAAAGAGAAATTTTTCGAGGCAAAGAAAGGGAATATCTGTTGTGAAACGACTTGTGACCGATTACCTTAGGGAAACTTCCGCCCGTATTCCCGACAAGACTGCGTATGTTGACAAAAATCGCGCCGTAACCTTCGGCGAATTGGAGCGTGAAGGGGAAAGTTTATCAAGTTTTATCATGGGCGAGAATATTGTAAAAAGCCCCGTTGCAGTTTTTTTGCCCAAATGCGCCGCCGCCATGTCCTGCTTTATGGGCATAGCCCTAAGCGCGAATTTTGCCGCGCCCCTTGATATTCACACGCCAAAGGGACGCTTAAAGAAAATATTCGCGACCCTAAAACCCGCCGCCGTCATCACCGACGAAGAAAATATCGGGGCAATTTGCGACGTTGCCGCCGAGTTTGGCGCAAAGGTGTATCTTTTTCAAGACATGATTGCCTTTGCCGCCGACAGGGAAAAAATCGAATTGCGGCGAAGAATCATCGCCGACACCGACCCCATGTATATTTTTTTCACCAGCGGCTCCACCGGATTTCCCAAAGGGGGCGTTGCCTCTCATCATGCCGTTGTGAACAACGCCGAATGGTTGGCGGCAAGTTTTGATTTAACCGAAAACGATGTGTTCGGCAACGTGTCGCCCCTAAACTTCGTACTTTCAACTCAAGACACCGTAACGCCCCTAAAACTTGGCGCAACGGTGTACCTTATGGAACAGACCATGTTTATGTTCCCGGCAGAACTATTAAACTTTGTGCGGGATAAAGGCATCACCGCCGCCGTGTGGGTGCCTTCCGTATTGATGAGCGTGGCCGATTCGGGGCTTTTGGCCGACGCAGAGAATTTGCCCATACGACATCTCTTCTTTTGCGGCGAGAATATGCCCGTCAAACAAATGAACCGTTGGGTTAAAAACTTGCCCCATTGTCGGTTTACCAACATATACACCATGACGGAATCGGGCGGCACAACCATAACTTACCGCAACATTGACGCACCTTTGCCCGAAGGTGGGGTTGTCCCCTTGGGCGTGCCATGCCACGGCAACGAGATAATTTTGCTCGACGAAAACGATCGCCCCGTGCCGAAAGGTTCAATCGGCGAATTGTGCCTGCGGAGCAGTTCCGTGGGCTTGGGTTATTACAACGACCCCGTTAAAAGCGCGGCGGTTTTTGTGCAAAACCCTCTTGAAACGCGATTTTTCGACCGTATTTTGCGAACGGGAGATTTGGCGCGGGTGGACGAAAACGGCGAACTTGTCCACGTTACCCGCAAGGATTTTCAAATTAAACATAACGGGCAACGAATCGAACTGGGGGAAATCGAGGCTGTGGCCGCCGCTTGCGAAAAAGTGACGCGGGTCTGTTGTCTGTACGACGAAAAACGGCGGCAAATAATTTTGTTTTACATAGGAAGTGCGGAGAAAAAAGAAATTTTGCCCCTGCTTAGGGAGAATTTGCCCCCCTACATGATACCCAAACGCCTGATGCAACTGCCGGAATTTCCCTTCACCGTCAACGGAAAAATTGACCGAATGAAACTTAAGGAAACACTGCATAAATGAGTTCGTGCCATTGCCGAGGGATTTTTTCGGCAGACAAGGAATGACGACGAAGCGTAGTGGTGC
>CAJOQC010000182.1 GCA_905236785.1 uncultured Selenomonadaceae bacterium | reverse complement strand
GGTTGAAGGAGCACGACTGGAAATCGTGTGTGCGGTGATACCGTACCGAGAGTTCGAATCTCTCACTCTCCGCCATTTTTTTATTTTGTCAATATGGGAATGCGGTCCTTGGGTCCTGCGCAACGGTGCCCCGTGAACCCCGTCAGGTTCGGAAGAAAGCAGCGGTAAGCGGCAAGTTTCGTGTGCCGCAGATAATCTAAAGACCGCAGCCCCATGTTGACAATACCGAGGAAAAAGCCGCAGGTTTTGCCTGCGGCTTTTGTGTAGCATCGTGTTCCCGAAAGTTCGGATATAATTTTACAAAGGACGTTTTAACTTGCTGAACAATATCATGATTGGGCAATATTTCCCCGGCAATTCCGTTCTTCACCGCCTTGATGCGCGGGTGAAACTTGCGCTTATGGCGGCTTTGATGGTGGGCGTGTTTTTTTGCGACAACGGCGCGTCATACGGGCTTTTTATCCTTCTTGCGGTAATTCTCACTAAGGTAAGCGGCGTATCAACGCGGGTTGTTTTGCGTTCCCTTATGCCCCTGCGGTGGATTGTGTTGCTGACCTTTTTGATACATCTTTTCAGCGCGCCGGGGGAAAAAATATTTGAGTTTTATATGTTAAGCGCGACGGAAGAAGGTTTTTGGCGCGGTCTTTTTATCGGCTTTAGGTTAATGCTTCTCATTTTGTTTTCGTCCCTTTTGACATTCACCACCGAACCTATGGTGCTGACCGATGCATTGCAATATCTAATGTCGCCGCTAAAAAAAATTGGCGTACCCGCCGCCGAGATTGCCATGATGATGACCGTAGCCCTGCGCTTTGTGCCGACCCTCATAAACGAGGCGGACAAGATAATAAAAGCGCAAAAATCACGGGGCGCGGACTTTGAAGAAGGTTCTTTGCTGACGCGAATTAAAAACCTAACGCCGATACTTGTACCTCTTTTTATATCTTGCTTTCGCCGCGCCGACGAATTGGCGCTTGCCATGGAGGCACGATGTTACACAGGGGAAAAAGAACGGACCCACCTCAAAGAATTAAAAACCACCGCCATTGACGCAAAAGCTGCGGCGATGGCGGCGGCATTCTTGGGCGTGGTGTTTTGGATGCAACAATGAAGAAGGAACATAAAGCCGAAATGAAACGCCGCCGGCGAAATATTTCTTTCACTGTAGCTTACGACGGCACGAATTATCACGGATTTCAGCGGCAAACCAACGGAGTTGTCGCCGTGCAAAACGTCCTTGAAGATGCGATGGAAAAAGTTTTCGGCGACAGCATAGAGCTGGCGGCGGCGGGCAGAACCGATGCAGGAGTTCACGCCTGGGGGCAACGGATAAATTTTTTCACCGACGGCAAGATTCCCGCCGAACGCGCCGCCATGGCTGTTAATTCCCTTCTGCCCGCCGACATTGCTCTGCGGGATGGGCAGGAAGCCCCTCGCGATTTTAGTGCGCGGCATAATGCCAAAAGCAAGATTTATACCTATAAAATCTGCATGAGCAAAACGCGAAACCCGCTTGTTAATCGCTACTCATGGCACATTCCCTACGCCCTTGACCTTTCCGATATAAAGGCCGCCTTGGAAACTATAAAAGGCGAGCATGATTTCACCTCCTTCTGCGCCGCCGGCGGGGCGAAGATGAACCCCGTTCGCGTTATGTATGACGCAAGGTTGAAGGTTGACGGCGAAATGCTGACCATAACTTTTCACGGCAACGGCTTTTTGTACCACATGGTGCGAAACATTGTGGGTACATTGGCAGACGTGGGGGAACACCGCCTGAGCGTTGCGGATTTTGCCGATATTTTGGCCGCCAAAGACAGGCAAAAAGCCTCTCCCACCGCCCCGGCTCGCGGTCTATGCCTGTGGGAAGTAAAATATTGACAAACAAAAGCCATAATGATACCATAAAACCGTAAATTTCATAGATTGAATCGGGTGTCTATGGACTTAATAAGGAAGTTCGGTTAAAAGCCGACGCGGTCCCGCCACCGTAACAGCGAGCAAGTACGCATTATGTCACTGAGATTTTTTCTTGGGAAGGCGCGTATGAGTTATGACCTGAAGCCGGGAGAATTGCCCGATTAACAATCACCGTTTGACCTGCGAGCGATAGGGAGGGGATTTTCATGGTATGCCATGGTTTTTTGTGTCCGTTGCCCGTTTGCGGGGAGCGGACATTTTTTCGTGAAGGAGACTTTATGATGAAAAAAAGCAAAAAACTTTTGGCTCTATCTTTGGCCGCTGCGGCTGTTTTTGCCGTCAACGCGCCCGCAGCGGATGCCGCCTATTCGCTTAATTCCGAAGTGACCACGGCTACGCCGTCCCTAAAGCAGGCATCGCAAATCGGCGTGTTGACCTATGAAAACGAAAATCCTGCCTTTAAGAAATTGGCGAACAAGGACGCAATTCTTGTTATGAGTTTCGGCACCACCTTTAAGGACAGCCGCGAAAAAACCATTGACGCGACGGTGAAGGCAATAAGCGCGGCGCATCCCGGCACGAAGGTTGTCACCGCCTTCACGAGCCACATAATCATCGACCGTATCGCCAAGGGCGAAGGCATAAATTATCCCACGCCGGAAAAAGCCTTGGAACAGTTAAAGCAGGAAGGCTACACTCGCGTTGCCTTGGTTTCCCTCGACGTTATCCCCGGCATGGAGTACGAATACGACAAGGCTGTTTTCCATGCCTATAAAGATCAGTTCAAAAAGATGACTTTGGGGACTTCCCTTTTGTATTGGCAAGGGCAGGAAGAGCAGCCCGACGACGTGGCCGAGTTTGCCGACGCAGTGACGAAGAATTACCGCAACCTCAAGAAAGACGAAGCCGTTCTTCTTTTGGCGCATGGCACGCCCCAACCGGCCAACGCTTATTATTCCGTGTTGCAGGCCAAACTCTACGAGGCGAAAATAAACCATGTTTATGTGTACACCGTGGAGGGCTGGCCGAATTTAGAGACGGTTATGGCGCATCTAAATCGTCTTAAAATTAAAAACGTGACCTTGGTGCCCATGATGATGGTGGCCGGCGACCATGCCAACAACGATATGGCGGGCGACGAAGAAGATTCCCATAAAAAGATTTTGCAAAAGGCGGGCTTTAACGTGAAGACCGAAATTAAAGGCTTGGGGGAAAACCCCGACGTTCGCGCCCTCTTTGTAAAACGCGCCAACGATGCTTGGGATGCTTTGCAAGCTAAATAATCTAAGGAAACACTGCATAAATGAGTTCGTGCCATTGCCGAGGGATTTTTTCGGCAGACAAGGAATGACGACGAAGCGTAGTGGTGCT
>CAJOQC010000181.1 GCA_905236785.1 uncultured Selenomonadaceae bacterium | reverse complement strand
GGAATGACGCAGTACGCGTGCCCTTCAGGGTATGCCGGAAAAAGACCCGGCAAGGGTGCGGACGAATTATGCAGTGTTTCCTTAAGGTAAACATATACAAAGTATATTTATCATCAATGGTTCTTCCTCTAAAAAATTTCAAACGGTTACGCAATGTTTATTGTTTATGTCAACGACTTTTTGGACGCGACGGCGGTATTTTTCGTCGGTTAAAGCGTCGGTATTCATCCATGTTTTCACCGTTTCCATGGCGATTGCGCCGCCGATAATTTTGCCGCCGATGCAAAGGACGTTGGAGTCCGTGTGTTCGCGGGCAAGTTTGGCGCAAAACGGGTCTTGGCAAACAGCCGCGTAACAGCCGTTTATTTTATTGGCGATAAGCGCACTTCCGTAGCCCACGCCGTCCACAAATATGCCCCGCTCACATTCGCCCTTGGCCACCGAAAGCGCAGCCGGGTACACAAAATCCGACAAGTCGCATGATGCTTCGTCGTAAGTGCCAAAATCCTTTACTTCATGCCCATTGTCCTCCAAATATTTTTTAATTTCGTTCTTCAACGCCGTCCCGGCATGATCGTTGGCCATTGCGATTTTCATAAAATTTCCTCCAGTCAATACTGCTTTCTCTTTTTCTTTTCCCAAAACTGTTTTCACTGTTCCGTTTTGGCGGCATTAAACTTAGGCTCTGGGTTTTTAAGATGAATTTCTTCGTCGCCCACAACTTCGTCAACGTGTTTTACCAAATCAACCGCCGAATCTTTAATAAGCAACGGCGTTAAACCGTCGTCGTCTTCTTCGTCCTCTTCGTTAATCGGATCTTCTTTTTTCGGCGCGTCGTTTATCTTGCCGACGGTGACAAGCTCATCTAATTCCTGCGCGTTCAGCGTTTCTCGCTCGATAAGCGCGTTGGCTATAAGATCGAGTTTGTCCCGGTTATTTTCGATTATTTCTTTGCACGCCTCATAGGCTTCTTCCATATAACGGCGAACTTCCTTGTCTATTTCCGAGGCTACTTCCTCGGAATAATTCCGTTGATTGTTAAAATCTCTGCCCAAAAACACCTGATGATCCGCGCCTTCGCCGTAGGAAACAGGACCAAGCACGTCGCTCATGCCGTATTGCATTATCATGTTGCGGACAATTCGCGACGCTTGTTTTATATCTTGGGAGGCGCCGGTGCTTATTTCTTTTAAGACCACTTCCTCCGCCACACGGCCACCCATGGCCACCTTCAGCCTGTCCATAAGCTCCGCCCGCGTCGCGTAAGATCTGTCCTCTTTTGGTAGCATAAGCGTGTAGCCGCCCGCTCTTCCTCGCGGAATTATGGTCACTTTATGCACCGGGTCGGCGTGTTTAAGCATCATGCCCACCAAAGTGTGACCGCCTTCATGATAGGCTGTCAGTTTCTTTTCGTCGTCGCTCATGACATGGGATTTTCGCTCCGGACCTGCCATAACGCGTTCGATAGCTTCTTCAAGCTCCGGCATATTTATTTCTTTTTTGTTGCGTCTTGCCGCCAAAAGCGCGGCTTCGTTCACCAAATTGCTCAAATCCGCGCCGGTAAAACCGGGCGTGCGTCTGGCTAAAACATCAAGGTCGGCGTCTTTGCCCATAGGTTTTCCCTTTATGTGAACCTGCAATATTGCCAAACGACCGCGAATATCCGGCTTATCCACCACAATTTGCCGATCGAAACGACCGGGGCGCAACAGCGCGGGGTCAAGTATATCCGGGCGGTTTGTGGCGGCGATGATTATAATGCCCTCGTTGGCGGCAAAGCCGTCCATTTCCACCAAAAGCTGATTTAGAGTTTGCTCGCGTTCGTCATGACCGCCGCCCACTCCCGCGCCGCGTTGCCTGCCCACGGCATCAATTTCGTCGATAAAAACGATGCATGGCGCGCTCTTTTTTGCTTGATCAAACAAATCGCGAACACGGGACGCGCCGACGCCGACAAACATTTCCACAAAGTCCGAACCGCTGATAGAAAAAAAGGGAACTCCGGCTTCCCCGGCCACGGCTTTGGCCAAAAGGGTCTTGCCCGTGCCGGGGGGGCCGAACAACAACACGCCTTTCGGTATCCTTGCGCCCAGTTGGTTGAATTTCTTGGGATATTTCAAAAATTCAACCACTTCCTCAAGTTCTTGCTTGGCTTCGTCTGCGCCGGCCACATCAAGAAACGTTATTTTCAATTTTCCGTTGCCCTGCGACCTTGCGCGGCTTCTGCCGAAAGACAAAACCCGCGTTCCGCCGCCTTGGGTTTGTTGCATGATAAAAAACCACACGCCCACCAACAACAACAGCGGCAACACGGAAGAAAGCATGGCCGTCCACCACGGCGGCTCCGGCGGATTTTGCGCCGAAATCTCAACGCCCTTTCCTTCAAGTTTCGTCAAAAGCGCAGGGTCGTTATTGGGCGCGGCAGGGGTTATCGTGCGAAACTCCGTGCCGTCCGTCAAAGTGCCTTTTATTGTGTTTTCCACCATTACTATCTTTTTTACATCGCCTTTTTCCGCTTTCTGCATAAATTCGGTGTAACTTAATTCGGGCTTGGCTTTGGCGTTCCTGGCGTTGCCGTCGAAATAATCAAGCACCGATATTGCCACCAAGATTATGAGAAAATAAAAACCGACGTTGCGAAAGTAGTTATTCAAAATAAATTCTCCTCAAGCTCAAGAATAAATTTCCGATTTTAATACCCCGATATAAGGAAGGTTGCGATATTTTTCCGCGTAATCAAGCCCGTACCCCACCAAAAACTCGTCGGGGACATCAAAGCCGCAATAGTCGATTTTCACTTCGACCGTTCGCCTTGAAGGTTTGTTCAAAAGGGAACACAGTTTCACGCTTTTTGCGCCGCGACGGGTAAAATAGTCCAGCAAATAGCCCATGGTGGTTCCCGAATCTATTATATCCTCGATAACAATCAAATGCTTTTCTTCAATGTCATAATCCAAATCCTTCAATATTTTTACTGCGCCGCTCGTTTTTGTCCCCGAACCGTAGCTTGAGGCAATCATAAAGTCAAAACGAATCGGCAAATCTATCGAACGCACCAAATCGGTGTAAAACACCGCCGCACCCTTTAGTATGCCGACGCAAAATATTTCTTCCCGCAGGTTTTTATAATCTTCGGTTATCTGTTTGCCGATTTCATTAACCCGTTGTTTTATATCGGTTTCCGTGAAAACTATTCGTTCAATGTCATCGTGCATTTTTGTTCTCCTTCAAGCCTTACAAAAATTATTTCCTCCGACTTTTCGTCGGGCAAAAACAAAACGCTTCGCCGCACGCCCGCCGCCCATAAAACATGGTCGCCGCATTGTAAAACAGGTATATTGCCCCGTTCATTCGCAGGTATTTTATCGTCGATAAAAATATCTTTTAATTTCTTTTCGCCAAAGGCAAGGCGCAATTTATCGCCGTTTTTGCGCCGCCTAATAATCAAAGGCGACGCAACAAATTTTTTGTCGCAATAATACTCGTTCTTGGCGGTCTTTTTAGGCTTTTCAGTCAAAAGCGAAACTTCGGCCGTTAAGCCGAAACCTTTTAG
>CAJOQC010000180.1 GCA_905236785.1 uncultured Selenomonadaceae bacterium | reverse complement strand
GAGGAGGGCTGATTTTAAGCCTCCCCTCTTGGGGAGGTGGCAGCCCGCAGGGCTGACGGAGGGGTTTTTAGAGGTTACCTTTATTTAATTATCCTCCGTTGATTATAGCATAGACAGAATAATTTGCAAGCGTCCTAAGGAGAGGGAAAAGCTCGTTTTACGCGAGACCGCGGCTAATCGGAATATATATCGGGAAAAGTTTTTACAAGGTAATTGCCGATAGTGTTGCCGATGTATTTTTTTCCTTCGTAATCCGGGTGAAGCCCGTCCGAACTGTATTTGCCGTCCAAATCGCCGTCGCGGTCCTCCAATATGCTTCCTAAGTCTATATGATAGCGTTGCTCTTTTATCCATTCAATCACAACGTTGCGCGAATGTTGCCAGCCGTAGTAGGGCGGCGACGCGAGCTTGCGCCGCTCGATAAGCCAGCCGTTTATCGGCGTGGGCGTGACAAAAACGGGGATTATTCCGTTTTGTCGGCACATTTCTCCTATGGCCTCAAGGTTGTCTATGGTGGTGTACGCGCTTATGCCTTGGCGATAATCATTCACGCCCCCCATTATTACCAAAATTTTGGGGCTGAAGGGCAAAACGTCGGTTGTAAACCGCTCCCGCATCATTGAAGTGGTGTCGCCGCTTTTGCCCAAATTCTTAATCGGCACATGGGCGTATGTTTCGTAATTGTACATTGTGATACATGGCGACACGCCGGTTGCGCCGCCGCCATGGGTTATGCTGTCGCCGTAGGATGCCGTTGTCACCGGCGCGACAACGGTGAAATACCGTTTATCCGACCAATCGCTCATGGTGCGGCCGTCGCTGTTTAGAGCGCGCAACCGCCAATAATATTCGCCGGGGTATGTGTAGCCCGACCATTCGTAAGCGTCATGTTCTTCGGCTATAATGTTGCTTACCAAGATGTCGTCCGCGCCTTTTCTGAACACCTGTATCTGATATTTGGCCGCATTCAAAAAAGGAATCCAAGAGTATGTGGGGTATAGCGGCGCAAATTTCATTTTGTCAAATTCAGAGGTGGGCAACGGGCTTAACGTGTTAAATTCGCCCTCCGTTATGGGTTTTGGCGCGGAAAACGGTCTAATCGGGTTACATTCGGCGTTAAGCGGGCAAACTTTGTAAAAAAAGTTTTTCCTTTCGTCACCGAACTTTGTCAGTTCAATCTCCGCGCCGTTGGTGAAAATCTGATTAACGGTAAGAACAATATTGTCCGCCGTGTCCTTTTCGTTTTTCAACAAAACCACTTGATACATCACGGCATCCGGCACAATATCCCAAGTGAGGCGCACCTTGTCGGCCTCGCGGGCAAAAAAGGGCTTGCCGTCCAAAGCCCGCAGTCTTTTAATTGCATCGGAATCAGCTCCCGCCGCATAACTTACGCCGTTTGCGGCGATAAGAAAAATTAAAATCGCAACAACGCCTATTGCGGAAGTTTTCATATTTATCAAAAAATTTCATCGCCTTCTATAAGTTTGTCATACTGCTTTTAAGCCGCAGAATCAAAAGCAGTATCAAGGAGAAGAAAAGGTTTCTTCCAAAAAATCAACGACATTGCAAATATGCTGTTCGCCCTCGTCAACGGGGTTTAGGGAATTGTATTTGTCAAAGAAAAATTTTTCAAGTTCGGCGATAAACCCAGCCGAACCTTCGCTCTTAAATTTTTCTTCTATGATTATTTCGGCGGCGCACAATGCCAAACATTTGCCTGCAAGCTCCGCTTTTTTTTCGGCGTGTTCAACCAAGGGCGCAATTTGCGCCCCGTCGATGTTTGCCGCATCGGCAAACACGGTTATTACGGCTTTGGCCGCGTTGCCCTCGTTGCGATAAAGTTCCGCAGCTTTTTCTTGCTTCTCGGTCATTGTCGTTCCTCCCGTTTAGGATATCGTCTTGGTAAATGAAAATCGCGTTTCCGTAAAAAGCGGAGAATATCAAACGTCGGCGGCGTTTGTTTTCCCCCGGGAATTTATGGCGTTTTCAACGAACATTTCCGCTTCTGTCGGCGTTTTGTTGAGAGCATAAACCAATTCGCTGATTAAAATTTGTTTTGCCAAGTCCATGATACGCCGTTCGCCGCTTGACACTTTGCGCCTGCGGTCTTGCAATATCAAGTTCCGCGCCACGGCGGCCACTTCCTTTAAGTCGCCTTTTTTCATGCGTTCAAGGTTGGCGTGGAAACGTTTGTTCCAACTGCCTTGCGTGCGTTCGGGGCGTTGCTTTAACACTTCCACCACTTCTTGGGCTTCGCTTTCGCTTATTATTTCGCGTAAGCCGATATTGTCCGCGTTATCCACGGGAATCATAACTTTAAGACTGCCCATGGGGAGTTTCATGACGTAATAAGATCGCCGTTCGCCTTGCACCTCACAGTTTTCTATTGCTTCGATAACGCCTGCGCCATGCATTGGGTAGGCAACTTTATCACCGACAGACGGCATACGCATACACTCCCTCCTGCTTCATACTGCTCCTCAATTAAAATTGGACAATTTTAATTGAGGGACGCAAGCTGACGCTTGCTTTGCTTTTTAGCCTGTGGCTCAAAAGCCGTCTCACAATTCTCCGTAAAAAAGTATACTTTTTTACGGAGAATTGTATCAAAGAACAAGTCGATTATAACACATTTTAAGAAAAAAGAAAAATTTTTGTTTGCCTTGATGGTGTCTTTAATCGTCTTTAAGCCCGTAAACCACAGCGTACATTGCCGGCAAAATCAAGAGGGTAAGCACCGTTGCGACGATTAAACCGCCGGCTATTGATACGGCCATAGGCCCCCAAAAAACGCTGACCATAAGCGGAATCATGCCCAAAATAGCCGCCGCTGCCGTGAGCATTATGGGGCGAAACCTCAGTATTGCCGAGTCGATTATTGCGTCGTGCAAATTTTCTCCCGAAGCTAAATGCTGCGCGATTTGATCTGTCAATATCACCGAATTGCGGATTATCATGCCCGACAGGGCTATTATGCCCAACTGAGCCACAAAACCCAAGGGCTTACTTAAAATTATCAGCGCGAAAATTACGCCGATAATCCCCAACGGCGCAGTTAAAAGCGCAAGGAACATATCTTTAATGCTTTTTAGCTGCAACATGAGCAGTGTCATGATAATAAACACCACCGCAGGTACCATTTCCAAAAGATACCCCGTTGATTCGTCGCTGTCCTCTAAGTCGCCTCCCGCTTTAATCTTTGCGCCCACGGGCAAATTGTTTCGTAAATCCGCCGTGGCTTCAAAAATTCTTTGGGCGGTGCTGTTACCGGTACCTGATTTTACGTTGGCCTGCACAGTTATGGTAGGCTTCAAATCCCGGCGGATAATAAGTCCGTTTTCCATGGCAAAGGAAATCTTTGCCACTTGTTCTAAAGGGACATAGCCCGCCGCCCCCAAATAGATAGGCAGTCTTTTTATTTCGTTCAAACTGTCGGCATCTGTTTGCGT
>CAJOQC010000179.1 GCA_905236785.1 uncultured Selenomonadaceae bacterium | reverse complement strand
TGCGGTCGTGGCGGAATGGCAGACGCGTCAGCTTCAGGCGCTGGTGGTGGCAACACCGTGGAGGTTCAAGTCCTCTCGACCGCACCATTTCTTCTGTAATTAAATTTTGGTTACATATTTTTCATGATAAAAGCTCGCCCGTTAAAACGGGCGAGCTTTTATCATGAAAAATATCGTATAAAGGAGTTTTTTTAGAGATACCCCTTACTTCAAATTTTCCCGAAAAAATGCAGCCAATTTATCAAAGGGAATTTTGTCCTTGTTATCGTAAAGATCGATGTGGGACGCGCCTTCAATAATCATCAGTTCCTTGTTGTCGCCCTTTAGTTTCTTAAAGGCATCCTCCCCAAAATATCGCGAATGTGCCTTTTCGCCGTGAATGACAAGCACCGGATTTTTAATTTCGTCGCTGTAGCAAAGAAGCGGCATATTCATAAAGGACAACGCACTTGTCATGTTCCAGCCGCCGTTAGAGTTTAGGGAACGCGGATGGTAGCCGCGTTCGGTCTTGTAATAGGCGTAATAATCCTTTACAAAATATGGCGCATCCTGCGGCAGTGGGTCAATAACGCCGCCGGCGTTTTTATACGAACCGTTTTTATAATCGACGGTGCGTTGCGCGTTTAGTGCCTTGCGGTTTTCGTAGCGTTCATTTTTAATCGTGTCTGCATCCTTGTCTTTGTCAAAGTAGCCGTTGGCGCTGACGCGGCTCATGTCGTACATGGTGCTTGCAACCGTTGCCTTTATACGGGTGTCGCTCGCCGCCGCGTTTAACGCCATGCCGCCCCAACCGCATATTCCGATAATGCCGATGCGTTCGGGGTCTGCCTTATCGCAAGTTGCAAGAAAATCAACGGCGGCGGAAAAATCCTCCGTGTTAATGTCAGGAGATGCCACATAGCGGGGTGTGCCGCCGCTTTCCCCCGTGAAAGAAGGATCAAAAGCAACTGTCAAAAAACCACGTTCGGCCATTTCTTGGGCGTAAAGCCCCGAAGATTGTTCCTTAACCGCGCCGAAAGGCCCGCTGACGGCGATAGCCGGCAATTTCCCCGTTGCGTTTTTCGGCGCGTACATATCCGCCGCCAAAGTTATTCCGTAACGATTGACAAAGGTAACTTTGCTGTGGTTCACCTTGTCGCTTTTGGGGAAAACTTTGTCCCATTCGGCGGTAAGTTTTAGTTTTTCCGCTTTAATCGCTCTGTCGCTTTGTTGCTCCGCGCTTTTCATGTTTATCGCTCCTTTTTCGCTCGCGCTTGCCGCTGCAATGTTGCCAAAGGCAAAAAGCCCTGCCGCCAACGCCGATAATACCATAAATTTTTTACTGATTTTCATTTTATTAACCTCGCTTCCATAATAACAATAACATTATGCCGTTAATTCGGCAAGAACAGCGTTTTTAACCGGGTTCGCAGTTCGACTCCGGCACTGCGCCCAAAAGATAGCCGTTGCGACAGCGGCAAAAACCATTCCTCCCGCCACAACATATTCAATGCCGAAATTGTCAATAAAAAGCCCGCTAAAGGCGGTGCCGCCCATACAACCAAAATTTGCCGCCGTAAGGAAAAGGCCATTGGCAAAATCGGGTGCTTCCGGCGCGGCGCGGCTTACCCAAAACTGATTGATGTTGCCGTTTATGCCGCCCAAAACTCCCCACAGGAAAGTTAAAAGAGCCATAAAGGGCCACGCGCTGCCCCCCGCAAAGAGCAACATATAAAGCGCAACCACCGCAACGGGGAATATTTTTATTGTCGCCAAAGGACGGCTTGACAAAAGATTCCCCGCCAAAATGCTGCCTAAGATGTTTGACGCGCCAAAAACGAACAGCATAATACTGACAAGGACGGCAGGAAGCTCCGTAACCTTGGCAAGGTATTCCGCCATGTAATTGAACACGCCGAAAATTGAACCGTTCAAAAAAACCACGGCGGCAAAGGACAGCCACAACAAAGGCTTTTTGAGTACATTAAGCTGTTCGCCGTAGCCCAGTTGTTTTTCGGCGGGCATGGAAGGCACAAAGGCTATGGTCGCAAGCATCGCGGCAAAGGTAACGACGGCAAAAAAACTCATGGAGGCGGCAAGAGAAAAATTTTCCGCCAAAAAATTGCTGACAGGCACGCCTATTACCATGCCCGCCGCAACGCCGATGTTGATTTTCGCCACGGCCTTTGGCGCATCCTTTGGCTCAACGGACATTGCCGCAACCGTAAAAGCCATGGAACAGTAAACGGGATGGAAAAACGCGGGCAAAACGCGAAGGGCAAGGAGAAAATAAAAATTCTCCGCAAAAACCGACAACAGGTTGCAAACCGTAAACAATCCCAAGACAAAAAGCATAAGATATTTTCGGTTAAACCGCGAACAAAGAAGGGGCATTGTCGGCCCTGCCACGGCGACGCCCAAAGCAAACAGGCTGATTAAAAGCCCCGCCGTTACGATGGTTACGTCATAGCGGGCGGATATTTGCGGCAAGATGCCGATAAAACCCATTTCGGTGTTCAATATGCCGAACACGCCAACCATAAGAATGAAAATCAAAAGACTTTTCCGTTGCATAATCGTTACCTCTTTTCTTGCTTCAAATTATACAACGGATATTTAATGATAACAAATACATATATTGCATAGCGAATTATAATTGTAAATTATAGTTTGCTATGTTAATATAGCCTGTGGGTGATTAACATGGAAATTCGCGTATTAAACTATTTTTTAGCAACGGCTCGCACAGAGAACATTTCCCGCGCCGCCGAGGAAATGAACATATCCCAGCCCGCGCTCTCCCGGCAACTCATGGATTTGGAGGAGGAATTGGGCGTAAAGCTCTTTAACCGAAAAAACCGCCGCACCACGCTGACCGATGCCGGATATTTGCTGAAAAAACGTGCCGAGGAAATAACCGCCCTCACGGAAAAAACCGTCGAAGAAATTTCCCTGTCGCGGCAAACTGTGGGCGGCAACATTCGGATAGGCTGCGGCGAAACGGCGGGTATGCGCATTATTGCCCAAGCATTTGGCGACATTCGCCAAAAATATCCCGCCGTCTGTTGCCGACTTTTCAGCATGGACGGCGCAGGGGTACGGGAACATTTAGACCGAGGGACTATTGATTTCGGCGTTTTGGTTTTGCCGCAACCTCCCGCCGATTACGAATATATAGAAATAGATCATGAGGATATATGGGGCGTTTTCATGAAAAAAAACAGTCCCTTGGCCAAAAGAAAAAAAATCCGCCGCGAAGATTTGTGGGAGCTTCCCCTCATCGTGTCGCGGCAGTCTTTTGCCAACAAGGAACTTAAAGAATGGTTCGGCAAGGAAGAAAACGAGCTAAACATTGTGGCCACCTATACGCTTATTTACAACGCCTCGCTGTTGGCAGAAGCCGGAGTGGGGTATCTTTTGAGCTTAGATAGGCTCATTAACCTCACCGAAGAAAGCATACTCACCTTTCGCCCCCTCACTCCTAAGAGCGTGTGCCGCATTTACTTTGTGTGGAAACGTGGGCAGGTTTTTTCCCGAGCGGCGGAATTGTTACGGGAAAAGATAAGCGAGCAATAAAGGAAGCACCGCAAATTTAACATCTGTGCCGTTTTCTTTATGTAGCCTACAGTATTCTTGCATTTTTTTACCTGCTTTACGTTTACCCTTTGCATGACATCGTTTGATTTCGGCGAATCAAAACACATCTTTCCATGCCGCTCGTCTCTCCCGTCTCCGCAGAATTACTTCTACTTTTTCCCCTGCTCCTTTTCGCCGCCGATATTTGTTTTTTCAACGCCGACTGTTTCTGCGCCCTGTTCCTGTTGTTTCTTTTGCGCCAAGGCTTTTGCCTTTTGCGCCATTTTCGCCATCTGTTCTTTGTTCATTGTTTTGCCTCGTTATAGTGACTGAAGTTGCCCACCGCGATGGCGGGAAATTCTTCTTTTAACATGGTCAAAAATCTTCGCACGCCCAAAATTTCCCCGCGTCGCGGGGGCATTGCGGCCAAGAATAGCTCAGGGTCAATGTTTAGGTTTCGCATTTGAATCATGTTTACGGGGTATTCCTTAAGAAACTCCCGCCACGCCGCCCATTCTTCTTCGCGGTCGGTAAATCCGGGGAAATGCAACAGGTTAAGGGACACATACACCCCCGCTTTAAGGGCGAGGTTTATTGTTTCCTTCACCGCGCCAAGGCCGTAGCCGGCGCGATAATAAGCGTTGTAGCTTTCTTCTCTTGCGCTTATTATGCTGACGCGCATGGAGTTAAGCCCGGCGGCGATTATTCTTTTTAGCCCCGCCGTGTTGCCGCCGTTGGTGTTTATGTTTATCTGCCCGCAGTCGGTTTGGCCGCGGATTAGTTTAATCGCCGGGACGATATTGTCCGCCGCAAGGGACGGCTCGCCTTCGCAACCCTGCCCGAAACTTACTATTGCCCGGGGCGCGTTCTTAAGGTGATAAACGCACATTTCGGCAATTTCCTCCGCCGTTGGGGCAAAGTCGATGCGGCTCTGGGGCGATGGGCAACATTCGGCCTCCTGCAAGGAAATGCAACCCAAACAACGGGCGTTGCAAGCGGGGGACACGGGGACGCCCGCCTCGCCGCGACCGTAGAAAAAATTTTGCGCCGTCACGCAATGCCATTGCAGGGAACATTTGCCGATTTGCGCCACAATTCGATTGTCGGGGAACATATCTTGGGCGTGTTGCACCAAATTTTTCAATTTTTTCGTGTTGTAGCGCAGAGGATTCCATTTTTCCGTGTCGTCGGTGGGCGTTGCCGCCACATAAATATCGTCCTTATACAAAACCGCCGCCGTGTACCCGTAAAGGGGCAACGGCTCGGCGGTTTCTTCTTTTATAAAGGCGGGCAAATACAGCCGCGTGTACCCCGGCGGCAAAATCGCCGCCACGGCCTGCCCCACGATGGGCATTTCTTCGCCGTCCAACACGCCCATGGCGGCGCGATCCGGCATATACATCAAATCCGCGCCTTCGGGCAGGGGGATTAAATCCTCCGCGTCGAGCAAAAAATTTTCGCCCCCCGCGCTCCCCAAGGCGCAAAAACGCGGCGCGTCAAAAATATTCCCGTCGTCGTCGGCGTACAGAGCGCAAATTCTATGCTGTTTCTTCGACATTTTCTTTTTCCTCGCGGGTCTTTTTCGCCTTGCGCGGATTGTGGCGGTTCATTGTCATGTTAATATCGGAGGCGACAAAACATTCCGCCGCCTTTATAAGCTCCGTAATTGCCCCTTGCACCTTTTGGGCATCCTCCGCGTCGAACCCATGGAGAACATGATTTACCGCGCCGCCGTCAAATTTCGGGCGGCCGATGCCGACGCGAAAACGGGCAAAGTCCTCGCTCCCCGTGTGGGCAATTACGGACTTTATGCCGTTATGGCCGCCGCTGCCGCCCTTGGCGCGGATACGAATTTTCCCGGCGGGCAAATCCATGTCATCGTGAACTATCACCGTATCCACCGGGTCTATCTTGTACCAGTCCATGACCTGCCGCACCGCAAGCCCGCTTTCGTTCATGTAGGTGAGGGGTTTTACGATTAAAATTTTTTCGCCGCCCATAAGCCCCCCGCAAACAAAGGCGTTAAACTTTTCCCTCCACGGCTCGGCGGCGACGTAATCGGCCAGCGCATCGGCGAACATAAAGCCCACGTTATGCCGCGTTTTGGCGTACTCGTCGCCGGGGTTGCCAAGGCCGACAAAGAGCTTCATGCTTTGCCTTTCTTTTTGGTTTTTTTCTCGGCTTTTTTCTCGGCTTTTTCGTCCTTCTTCTCTTCCTTTAACGCTTCGGGTACAACGTATTTATAGAGGAAACCGTCACGCACACCGGCGTTTGTCACTTCGATGGACTCAGAACCAAAATATTTCGCCACCGTTTCAAGAACAATCATGCCCGGCAACAGCGTCCGCACACGGTCGGGGACAACGCGAAGCATAATGTCCAAGGTGTCAACCGACACAGCCTCTTTGTCCTTGTTCTCCAAAATCCGTATCATGCGTTTTAGGTTGGCAAATTTAATGTTGGAGTTTTCAAGGGGCAGACGGAACATATCTATGTTCATTTTGTTGGCGGCGCGGCAAGTCCCCCCGACGCCGCAGATAATCGGGTATTTGCCCCCCTTAAAGTCCGGGTATTTGGCGATTTCCGCAAGCACCGCTTTTTTAATTGCCTTGCGGTCGTCCTTGTTGGGCAAAATCCCCGTCACAAATCGGTCATGAGTGTTTAATGAGCCCAAGGGAATACTTACGGCCTTTTTTATTTTGCCGTTTTTGTACGGCACAAGCTCCGTGCTGCCGCCGCCTATATCCACCAACAACCCGTCGGTTACTTCTACGGCATGGGATGCGCCGATAAAGTCAAGCTCCGCTTCGGTTTCCCCGGAAATGACCTGCACTTTTATGCCGGCGCGTTTTTCCACTTCCGCCACGGCGGCCTTGCTGTTTTTGGCGTTGCGAAGGGCGGCGGTGGCAAAAACATTGACGTTTTTAATCTGCAAATCGTCAAGAAGGGTCTTAAAATCCAAAAGGACTTGGGAAACACGGTTTATGCCCGAGGGCATCATCTGGCCGTTTTTCACATAAGACGCAAGCCCCACGGATTCTTTTTTGTTAAGAACCAAAGACAAATTGCCGTATTCCAATTTGTAAATGTTAAGGCGAACGGTGTTTGAACCAACATCAACTACAGCGTACATATAATTTCCCCCAAACCATTATGATTTTTCGGTTTTATTTACATTTAACGGTAGTTATTCGCCCAACAGCGGCATAAATCCTGCCGCAATGTAAATTTTTGCAACGCGAAGGCGAGGCAAAAATTTACTCGAATAAACTTGCTTGAATATTTTCCGTC
>CAJOQC010000178.1 GCA_905236785.1 uncultured Selenomonadaceae bacterium | reverse complement strand
GCACCTCCCCTTTCAGGGGAGGCTTGTAAATCAGTGCTTGTCAAAAGCCTCCCCTCTTGGGGAGGTGGCAGCCCGCAGGGCTGACGGAGGGGTTCTTTAGGTTGCCTTAACTTTCCCGCCGACGGGCAAAATCCCACACCGCCTCAAAATCCGTGGCCACGTTGTCATACTCTGTTTTGGGGCGGTCTATCATGACAACGGGCAGGTTGAGGGCGGCGGCGGCGGCAAGTTTGGTGTCCGCGCCGCCCGCTTGCCCGCTGTTTTTCGTCACCACAACTTGGGCGTTGCGGCTGCGGAACATTTCTTCGTTAAACTCCTTGGAAAAAGGACCTTCTATGGCGACTATGTTCTTTGGGGTAAACCCCAAGGCGAAACATTTGGCGATAACCTCCGGCGTGGGCAAGACCCTTGCCGTCAGCACACATTTTTTTAGGCAGGGGGCGTTGGCGAAAACCTCAAGGTTGCGGCTGCCGGTGGTGAGGAAAATGTTTTTGCCAAGTTCCGCCGCCGTCTTTGCCGCTTCTTCGTAATCCGCCGCAATATGCACGTTGCCGCCCCACCCGACTGCGGCGCGTTCGTAGCGAATATAGGGAATGTTCAGGCGGCGGCAGGCGTTCATGGCGTTTTTCGACACGTTGACGGCGTAGGGGTGGGTGGCGTCGGCGAAGGTTGTTACGTTATTTTCGCGCAAAAACGTAACAAGGGCCTCTTCGTCCATGGGGGCGGCGTTTATTTCCTCCGCCCGCAGCCCGCCGCGATTTTTAAGAAGCTCCCCGCCGTATTCGCTCACCGCCGAGGCAATGACCCGCGCCCCTTTTGCCTTTAGAAACTTACTTAGCTCCAAGCCGTCGCTTGTCCCCGCCGCTATGAATATCATAATTGCTCCTTGTTTTCGTACCCTCGGGGCGTTATCATCCTGCCCTCTTTGACGTAGGTTTTGGAGTTTCCTATTATCACCAAGCTGAACATGGTGATTTCTTCGCCGGTAAAATGCGCCAGATCGGAAATTACTTTCCTTTCCCCTTCGCGCCCCGCCGCCGTCACGATGCCAACAGGGGTGTCGGGGCTTTTGTGCCGCAGCATTATTTCGGCGGCTTTTTTTATGTTGTCGGCGCGTTTTTTGCTTTTGGGGTTATAAATAACCGTCACAAAATCCGCCTCCGCCGCCGCCCGCAAGCGTTTTTCGATGGTCGTCCACTCCGTCAGCAGGTCGCTTAGGCTTATTACGGCAAAGTCATGCATTAGGGGCGCGCCCAGCACCGCCGCCGCCGCCGACAGAGCCGAAACCCCCGCCGCCACTTCCACGCTTGGCCGCGTGTCTTCGGGCATTGCTTGAGTTATTTCAAGCACGAGGCCGGCCATGCCGTATACCCCGGCGTCCCCGCTGCTCACCACCGCCACATTTTTGTCCTTGGCCTCCTCGGCGGCGGCGCGGCAACGGTCGATTTCCTGCATCATTCCCGTGCCTATCACTTTTTTGCCCTCAAGGAGGGGTTCAATAAGTTTAATGTAGGTATTGTACCCCGCTATTGTGTCCGCTTCTTCAATCGCCCGCCGCGCTTTGGGGGTCATTTCGTCCAAATTCCCCGGGCCTATGCCCACCACGGTTATTTTTCCCATAAAAGAGCCACCGTCACTTTCGTAAATTTCGTTTTTGCAAGGGCAAATTTGCCGCCGCCGGCGCAAATCGCCGCCGCCTCCGCCACGTTCCCCGCCCCCGTTGTTTTTTTCACAAAGGCGGACTCCGCAAGATGATATTCTTCTGCGGCGCGGTTTAGTTCGTCGGCGTCAAAAAAAAGCGTCGGAAGATTTAGTTCCGCCGCCGCCGCCAAAAGCCCTTCCTCATGTTCTTTTAATGTTGCGCTGGCTATGCGCCGCAATGTTTTTGTCGAACGGCCGATTTTTTGGCACGCCCCGCAAAGCGCCGCCAAAACCTCCGCCTTCGTCACGCCGCGCCTGCACCCCACCCCCGCCACAAGTTTGCGGGGAGCAAGAAAAATTATATCGCGGGAAAAATCCGCCCCTTGGGGTTTGTTGTTCGTAATAACCGCAACAAGTTCGCCCCCCGCCGCCAAACTCCCGGCGGCTGCGTCGGCGGTTATTTTCGTCATAAACCCGCGTCTGTCAAGTTCAGCGCAATAATAACCCGCCTCCTTCAACCTTTCGTCAACGCGGAAAGAAATTTCTTCCCCCGCCGCCGTCCGTTTGTTAAAGCGCTTGATATTTTCCTTTGGCCATGGAATAAGCGCCAACTCCCGCGCCACTTCGTCCACGGCGGTTTTTTGATTTATGTCCGTGGCGGTGGTGATTACGGCGTTGGCACCTATGGCGGCGGCTATCTTTCGCGTCAAGTCGTTGCCTCCCCCCATGTGGCCGCCAAGAAGGCTCACGGCGTTTCTTCCCAGTTCGTCCACCACAACCACGGCGGGGTCAATGAGTTTGCCCGCCACCAAGGGCGCAACCATACGAACGGCAATTCCGCAAGCCCCCACAAACACCAAAGCGTCGTACACGCCGAAAATTTCCGCCACAAGATTTTTCATGTCGCGGTATGGGCGAACCTCTGCCCCCGTGCCTTCTTTTGCGTACACCGTAAAATTTATCTGCGGCAACGCCCCCTTGAGTTTAAGGGCAAGGCTAAGCCCCCGTGCCGTCACCGGCAACAGGGCGCATCTGACGCAGTTCATTTTGATGCCTTTCGGCAGCCGTGGGAAAAGTCCGCCGCGTAGAGCCGCGAAAGTTCGTAGTCGTCCCCAAGGGCGCGGCTCACCACAATCATGGCCGTTCGGTCGATGCCCGCTTTTTTCACCTTTTCCGCAATGTCGGAAAGCGTGCCGCGCAGGATTTTTTCTTCCCCCGGCCAGCTTGCTTTTTGCACCACCGCCGCAGGGGTGTCGGCGGCGTAGCCCCCCGCCGACAAATCCGCCACTGTTTCGGCAATCATATTCGCCGACAAAAATATGCACATGGACGCGCCATGGGCGGCCAACAGGGGGAGTTTTTCGCTCTCCGGCATGGGGGTTCGCCCTTCGCGGCGGGTTATAATGAGGGTTTGGGTTACGCCGGGCAAAGTGTACTCCAGCTCCAATGCCGCCGCCACCGCCGCAAAGGAGCTGACCCCCGGCACGATTTCAAAGTCAATGTTGTTGCGGCGCAGTTCGTCCATCTGTTCGCGAATTGCCCCGTATATGGATGGGTCGCCGGTGTGCAGGCGAACAATGTCTTTGCCTTCTTCCGCCGCCTGTTTGATGACGGCGATAACTTCCTCCAAGGTCATGGAAGCGGAATTATATATGGCGGCCTCGGCGCGGCAACAGTCCAAAAGTTTGGGGTTCACCAAAGACCCGGCGTAAATGACCACATCGGCCTTTTCCAAAAGCCCCTTGCCCTTTACGGTGATAAGCTCCGGGTCCCCTGCCCCCGCGCCCACTATATGTACCATGTTCAACGCCTCTTTTCGCAGGTTAAAATATACACGGGGTTTAACGCCAAGAACATATCATGCGCCCCCGCCTTGTGGAGGCGGTTAACCTGGGCGGAGACGGTTTCCGTTTTGTAGCCGTCGTATTCTTTAAGCACGGTGAAAATCTCCGTCAATGTCTGCATGGTTATGGCGTTTATCACAATTCGCCCCCCCGTTTTCAGTTTTTCGTCCAAGGCGGCGAAAATTTGGGGCAGATTTTGCCCGCTGCCCCCTATGATGGCCGCGTCCAAGGGAGGCAAACTCTCTAGCCCCTCCGGCGCTTCGGCGTTTATTATCCTTATGTTGCCCAGATTAAACTTTTCGGCGTTTTTCTTTATAAGCTCCGCGCCCACGGGGTTTTTCTCCACGGCAAAGACGCAACCCGCGTCCCCTGCCTGCCGCGCCGCCTCCACCGTCAAAGATCCTGTGCCGGCCCCCACGTCGCAGACGGTGTAGCCCGCCAAAATCCGCGCCGCCGCAACGGTAAGAATGCGAATTTCCTTTTTGGTCATGGGTACGTCG
>CAJOQC010000177.1 GCA_905236785.1 uncultured Selenomonadaceae bacterium | reverse complement strand
AAGAAATGTAAAAAATACTATGAATATTTAGAAAAGTATGATAGAATATAACGGAGTTTTTGTAGGGTTGTGTGGTATATAAAAATCGATGTGACGGCCATAACGGCTGTTTGTGGCTTGTAATCGTTAAGTTTTGCCGATAAAGGAGTTAAACGTATGAGCGCGACAAATGACAAAACCAAGGTAATAAATCCGGAGGAAGATACGCAGATTGGCGAACTTTTGGAGAAAACAAGGAGCATCAACAAACTTCTTCAATCCGGGGAAAACGTCGAATACGGCGGCATTTCCAAAGTGCTGAGTAATATTTTATCGGCTAATGTTTACATTACCAACAAGCAGGGCAGTATTTTGGGGTATTCCTTCATTGATAACTTTGAATGCGATCTTATGATTGACAACGTTATAAGCAACGGCGAATTTCCCAAGCACTATGTCAACTGGTTGCAGAAAGTGGAAAAAACCGCCGCCAACCGACGTTCAAAACGGGGCAAGTGCGCCTATAAGGAAAACGAAGTCTGCCGGATGCATGGGAAGGTAACCACCATTGTTCCGATTTACGGCGGCGGCGACCGCATGGGGACGCTCATTCTTGCCAAATACGAGGAAGAGTTTACCGCCGGCGATCTTTTGTTGGCGGAGTACGGCGCGACGGTTGTGGGCATGGAGCTTCTTCGCGACCGTACACAGAAAATCGAGATTGACGCCAGGAAGAGGGCGGCTGTTCGCACGGCCTTAGATACGCTCTCCAGTTCGGAAAAACACGCCGTGGTAAATATAATAGAAGCCTTAGACGGCATAGACGGTTTGTTGGTCACGTCAAACATAGCCGAAAGCAAGAACATAACCCGTTCGGTGGTGGTCAATGCTCTTAGAAAATTAGAATCCGCGGGGGTTATAAAATCAAAGTCCTTGGGGATGAAGGGCACCTATATCCGCGTATTAAACGAATATCTTCTGACCGAAACGCCGAAACTGCAACAGGAATTAAAAGCCTTTGAAGAGGCTCTTAGGAAGGCGGAATAATTGCCGCCCGGCAAAATGTTTTGGGAAAATAACCGAGGTTGTTAAAACCTCGGTTATTTTTTGTCGGCGTGGGGTATGTCGAAGTATTTTAAGTAACTTTCGTACCTGTCGCGGGCGGTTAAACAAGTGTCGCGCAGGTAGCCCCGTTCCTTTCGGTACATCTTAAGGCCGCGATAATAATAATATTTTATGTCGTCGGTAATGATAAAGGGAATCATATCAAAATAAAGACATTCGCGAAAAAGTATCAGCCGACCGACGCGGCCGTTGCCGTCTTGAAAGGGGTGAATATCCTCAAAATCCTTGTGAAAATCAAGCAGGGTTAAAAGGGTGACGTTGCCTTTATTGCGGTAATTTTCCACAAGGTCGGCCATTTTCTGCGGCACGTCTTTGGGCAAAGCCGTGGGCATATCCGCAACTTCGTTGGGAAGTTTCTTGTAATCGCCCACGGCAAACCATGATTTTCGGCTGTCGGCGGTGTTGCTTTTCAGTTTACGGTGAAAGTTTTTGATAATTTCTTCGCTTAAAGCCCTTTCGGCACTGTCCAAAAGATAATCAAAACAGGCAAAGTGATTGACGGTTTCCAATAAATCGTCCACTTGCAACGTTGGGTTTTCGTCGTCAAAGGGGAGGGTGTTTGTTTCAAAGATATATCTTGTTTGCTCCCGGGTCAGTTTGCTCCCCTCAATACGGTTGGAATTATAGGCAAATTCAATCTGGGTTTTGCGGTACAGCCCGTTTTTGCAATTTTGCGCCTTCTCTTCCCGCAATCTGTTTAATATCTCGTTCATGGTTTCTTGCCCTTCCTGCGGCGTTTCCAATCCTTTATATACTCCAACCGTTCCTTAAAAATTTTCTCCTTTCCCTGCTCTGTGGGGCGGTAGTATTCGCGCCCCAAGAGGGAATCGGGCAAACATTGCATATCCGTCAGCTTGTCGGCGGTGTCGTGGGCGTATTGATAGCCCTTGCCGTAGTCAAGCTCCCGCATGAGTTTGGTTACGCCGTTGCGTATGACAAGGGGGACAGGCTCGGCGATTTGGTCTATGGCATCCTTCTTCGCCGTCATATAGGCAACGTCAAGGGCGTTGGACTTGGGGGCAAGAGCCATATAAACCACCGCTTGCGTTAGATGCACGCTGCACTCCGGCATACCGATAAAATGACAGGCTTGGTAGGCGGCCACGGCCTGCACGAGGGCGTTTGGGTCGGCTAACCCCACGTCCTCGCCGGCAAAACGCACCACCCGCCGCGCCACATAAAGGGGGTCTTCCCCCGCCTCCAACATTCGCGAGAGCCAATACACCGCCGCATCGGGGTCGGAGTTTCGCATGGATTTATGCAGGGCGGATATTATATTGTAGTGTTCCTCCCCCTTCTTGTCGTAGAGCAGGGATTTTTTGGAAATAATTTCCTTTAGCGTATCTTCGGTGACAAAGGTAACGTCGCCCTTCATCTCCCCGTTTAACACCGCCATGTCAAGGGTGGACAGGGCGGCGCGGGCATCCCCGTCGGAAAAGCGGGCGATTATCCTTAGGCTGTCCTCGTCGAAGGTTATTTTTTGCCCGCCGAAACCTTCGGGGCTTAACAGGGCGCGTTGCAACAGGGACAGGATATTTTCTTCCGTCAACGCCTTTAGGAGAAAGACGCGGCAACGGGACAACAAGGCGCCGTTTATTTCAAAGGAGGGGTTTTCCGTGGTCGCGCCTATAAGGATGATGCTGCCCCGCTCCACAAAGGGCAAAAAGGCATCTTGTTGCGCCTTGTTAAAACGGTGAATTTCGTCCACAAAGAGAATTGTTTTCGTGCCGTAGGCGCGGTTGTTTTCGGCTTTTTGCATAATGTCGCGAATTTCCTTTATGCCGCCGGTGACGGCGGAAAAAGCCACAAATTCGGCGCGGGTGTGTTTGGCGATTATCCCCGCCAAGGTGGTTTTCCCCACCCCCGGCGGCCCCCAAAAAATCATGGAGCTTACGGCATCGTTTTTGATGAGTTTTCTAAGAGGCTTGTTTTCCCCCAAAAGATGCTCTTGGCCCACAAAGTCCTCAAGGGTTCGGGGGCGCAAACGCTCCGCCAACGGGCGCGGCACGTCGGCGGAAAACAGCGAATCCCCGCCAAGGGGTATATTTGTCTTTTTTTGCATGGCAAGTTCCTTAAATAAGCCGCAAATATTTTTCCCGATCTTCCGGGGGGATTTTTAGGGCATCAAAGGCTTGTTGCGCCGTTAATTTCATCGTTTCCATAAGACTTTTGATATTTTCGATAAGTTTT
>CAJOQC010000176.1 GCA_905236785.1 uncultured Selenomonadaceae bacterium | reverse complement strand
TATAGCTACTCGTTCTTTCTCTTTCTTTTTAGCTACTCGTTCTCATCAATTCCTGCCCTTGCCCACGCTGTCGTCCATGGAGGGGACTTCCGCCGGTGTTGCCGGGGGCGCGGCGGGGGCGGCCGGCGCAGGTGTTGCGGCCGGGGCGGACGGCGGCGGCGATGTTTCTATGGCTCGGTAATCTCGGCCGTCGTTTGCGCCGCTTCTGTTGTCGTCATAGTTGTCGTCATAGTTGTCGTTGCGGCGTTGCGCGTTGGTTGCGCCGCTGCTTTCTGCGCTTTGATGGTTGCTTGTGGCTTGGTCGCTTCTGTCTGCCCCGTTATTGTTGTCGCGGCGGCGGTTTTGAGGTTGGTGGGTTGAAGTTTTGCTGTCGTTCTCAAGTTCGCCGATGCCGCCGCCAACGTAGGACATTTCAAACTCCTTGACGGGAATGTCCTTGTGGGCTTTTAGCATAAACGCCCGCCATATTTCCGCCGGGGTTTGGCCGCCGCCCATGCCCCCAAGGCCGGTGTTGTTGTCGTTGCCTATCCATACGCCCGCCACCAAGTCCGGGGTGTAGCCCACAAACCATGCGTCGTGGTAGTCGCTGGTGGTGCCGGTTTTGCCCGCTGCGGGGCGGCCTATGTTGGCGCGGGTGCCTGTGCCTTTAATGATGACCCCTTGGAGCATATTGGTAAGTTCCGCCGCGCTGGCCTCGCTTATTACGCTCTTTTGGTCGGGGATTGTTTCGTCCATAATCTTGCCGTTGCGGTCTAAGACTTTAATTATCGCCACCGGGTTTACATGAATACCCTTGTTGGCAAATGTGCCGTAGGCGCTTGTAAGCTCCAAGGGCGTAACGCCACGGGTCATGCCGCCCAAGGAAGTGGCAAGGTTGCGGTCGTTGGTCGCCCCGTCAAGGACGAAGGTTGAGATGCCCATTTCTTGGGCGTAATAGATAACTTTGTCCATGCCAAGCGCCTGGGCTATTTTCACCGTGGGCACGTTTAGGGATTGTTCCGCCACATAGCGCATATTTACTTTGCCGTTAAAAGTGCGGTTGTAGTTCATAGGCGCCCATGTGCCGATTTTTATGGGGCTGTCCTCGATAATGGTGGAGGGGGTGAAGTTGTTTTCAAGGGCGGCGGCGAAAACAAAGGGCTTAAAGGCAGACCCGGGCTGACGCTCCGCCAACACGGCGCGGTTAAACTGATCCGTGCCGCGCCCCCCCGCCATGGCTTTTATATAGCCGGTTTTGGGGTCGATGCACACCAAAGCGCCCTGGGGCTGGACAATGCCGTTGCCGTCCGTCGAATATTCGGGCAACAAACCAAGAAGGGCGGCTTCCGCCTCCCGTTGCATATAAATGTCAAGGGTGGTGTAAATTTTAAGCCCGTCTTTATACACCGCGTCCGCGCCGTATTTGTCTATTAAAAGCTGGGTGACGTAATCTATAAAATATGATGCTTCGTTTACGTCCTTTTTCACCGGCCGGTAAAGTTCCGGCTCAAGGGGCTTGGTGGCGGCGGCTTCGCTGGGTTTTATATAGCCGTATTTCACCATTTGGTCTAAAACCACGGCTTTTCGCTCCTGCGCCGCCGGCAAATTGTTCAAAGGGGAATAATAGTTGGGGCTTTTGGGTATGCCCGCCAACATGGCGCACTCGTTTAGGTTTAAGTCTTCCACGTTCTTGTTGAAGTAGGTTTTGGCGGCGGCCTGCACGCCATACGCGCCTTGGCCAAAGTATATCTGATTTAGATAAAATTCCAAAATTTCGTCTTTAGTGTACTGTCTTTCAAGCTGAAGCGCCAAAAAAACCTCTTGCACCTTGCGTTTTAGGGTGCGTTCTTGGGTCAAATAGGCATTTTTGGCAAGTTGCTGGGTTATTGTGGAACCGCCCTCGGAAATGGTTCTGCCGCTAATGTTTGCGTAGACGGCGCGCAATATGCCTTTGGGGTCAATCCCCGCGTGTTCATAGAAGCGGTTATCTTCCACGGCCACAAAAGCGTCCCGCAGATGTATGGGGACTTGGGCGATTTTCACGGGCATACGGTTTTCCGCCGCATGGACATTGGCAAGCTCTATGCCGTTGGCATCGTATATGGTGGATGTGGCAGGTGGTCTTATGTCGTTGATTAAGTCGGGTTTTGTGTTCATGCTGGCCGTCAAAAAGCCGCAGCCCAAACCAACGAGCATAACAAAAACAATGGCTAAAAAGCCGATAAATATGCTTTTTGCGCTTATCCCCGATTTTTTGCGAGGGGGGCGCGTTTTTCCGCCGGTATGTTTTTCCGTTGCCATTAAATAAAGTCCTCCCGCAGTATAACAAACTTCCTGTTATTTTACTCTTATCCGCCGTCTTTGGCAATAGGGGAATTATGGGAATTGGATTAAACCGACTGTCTCGTTAGTGGTTAGTGGTTAGTGGTTAGCAGTTAGCGGATAGCTAATTAAGTATGTCTGTCCACTGTCCACTACCCACTGTCCACTACCCACTACCCACTAATTTATGCAGGAAGGGTGAAAATATGCGTGTTATAATCGCGGCGACAAGCAACAGCAGTTTGGAAAAATTGACCGAAAAACTAAATATGGATAATTTGGACGTGGCTGTTGTCTTGTCCCCGGATTGCCCCTTCACCGAAGAACCGGGGCAATACTCGATAACCATCGACAAGCGTACCTACGATTACTTTCCCATAGAATATCTTGACTACTGCACCAAAAACATACACTACGATTACATTTTGGTCTGCGGCTCAAATTCTTGGTACATAATCGGCGAACTGAAAAAATCGGGGATAGACAGGCGCAAAATCGTCAATCTTATTGTTACGGAATACTGCTACAGTTTTCTGCGCCCTTCGGTGTTGCTACGGAAGATAAAACAACAAACCGACGCCAAAATTCTTATAACCGGCTTATCCTACGCCAGAGACGCCGTAAATACACATTGCTATTCCTTGCCCGCCGTCGTGTTTGCCGGTAGCGATCAGGATTTGTTTTATGATTTTTGCGGGGCGAAAGAAATTTTGGGGCAGGCTGGCGGTCGGTACAAATATGTGCTTATCGGCATTGCCCCATACAGTTTTCATTGGGACGTGTCGCTTAGCGAGCGGGAGCTTATACCCGCCTACTACTTGGCTTTCAAAGATGCCCACAATTATCATGTGCCAAAGGACGAAATGAAGTCCCTGTTTAGAG
>CAJOQC010000175.1 GCA_905236785.1 uncultured Selenomonadaceae bacterium | reverse complement strand
GGAATCCCAAGCCTCCCCTGAAAGGGGAGGTGGCGCGAAGCGCCGGAGGGGTGCTATTTGAAAAAGAGTTTTTAGAGATGCCCTAAACAGCACTTTGCAATTTTTTGGACAAATTCAGATAGACAAAGTCTCCATATCATAGGGAGGTGGTATGCCGTGGGCGTGAGGGAGTTTAGCAGTAACAAAAGCAAATATTATTTTTTTGTTTCCATATTCTTCTTTTTGAGGGGTGCTTTAATCTATGGCGACAAAGTTTTTATGAAAATTGTAAGGTGTTATATATTTCCGCAAATAAACACTCCCGATGCCAAAAAACAGGTTTCGGCCAACATACAGGTTGCTCCGTACACGTCCCCCGTGAGGCCGCCCAATTTGTTGCTCGCCATGCGGCAAAAGAGCATTGAAAGGGCAAGGGGCGCAAAGAAAAAAACCGCCGCCCACACACCCAAGGGCGACAAAAAAAACGCCGTCGTCAAAAGCGCAATTAAAAGCGAAGTGCCGCCGGAGTATTCGCGAAAGGCTTTTCCCATGCCTTCATTGCGGGCGTAGGGGAAAAATCGTATTGCCGCCACGGTGGCGAACCTGCCCGCCACGGGCATGGCGAACATAACAAGGGGCAAAACCCGCGAATTTGCCGCCGCAATTTCCGCGATCGAGGAAAAATCTATGAGCATAATCGAAAAAAAGGCGATAACGCCCCCCGACCCGACCCGGCTGTCCTTCATTATCTCAAGAGTTTTTTCGCGTCCGCGTCGCGCCATAAATCCGTCCGCCGTGTCCATAAGCCCGTCGCAGAAAAGCCCCCCCGTAAGGTAAAGGCTAAGGACGAGCAACAACGCCGCCGTCAGCAGGTGAAACTGCGGGCAATAGGCCGCCAAAAGAAAGGCCGCCCCGCTGTAGCAAAGCCCCAAGACCGCCCCCGCCGCCGGGAAAAAAGCCACGCTCCGCCCGAAATCCTCCGCGTTAAGGCCCTTTATTTCCTTTATGTTAAAACGCGTCAAAAATTGTAATGCCACCAAGAAGGAACGCATCAAGATACACCTCGATTAAACAGCCCGCCGCCAAAAACAGCAAAGTCACAGCGTACATTATCTTTGTCCCGTCCTTAATGTGACAGGCGGCAAGAGGCGTGTTCGCGTCCCCCATATAGGCGCGAAAATGTTTCTGCCCAAAATAATAATTTACGCCCCCCAACCGCACACCCAAAGCGCCGGCCACCGGGGCTTCGGCGTAGCCGCCGTTGGGGCTGGGGTGTTTTTTTGCGTCCCGCCAAAGAATTTTGGCGGCGTTTTTTGCGTCGTAGCCCAAAATAAAAGCGGCAATGATTGTGAGCAACCCCGTTATTCTTGCGGGTATAAAATTTAATACGTCGTCAAGCCGCGCCGCTGCCCGCCCGAAAAACAGATATTTGTCGTTTTTGTAGCCAATCATGGAGTCCATGGTGTTGGCGGCGCGATACATCACCGCCAATGGCACACCGCCCACGAAGAAAAAAAACAAGGGCGCGATTATGCCGTCGGTGGTGTTCTCGGCTATGGTTTCCACCGTGGCGCGGGTTATTTCTCCTTCGTCCAAACCCTCCGTGTCTCTACCTACGATATAGCCCACTTTTTGCCGCGCCAAGGGCAAATTCCCCACCGTCAGCGCGTCATATATTTCTCCGCCTGCCGAAGCGAGGCTTTTAGGGGAAATGGTGAACCACAACAAAAAAACTTGTACCGCCGCGATTAACGGCAGGTTAAAAGTATCTTGAGTCGCCCGCGTCATTAACCGGGCGGCAAAATACGCCAAAAAAGCCACTGTAACGGTAAGAAAAAGCCCGCAACAAAATTTTTGCCCGTTGCTCGCCTTTTCCCGATAGAGAAATTTTTCCAAAACGGCGATAAATCTCCCTATTACCGCCACGGGATGCCATTTTGAACGCGGGTCGCCTATAAGGGCATCAAGGAGAAACGCCAACGCCGCCGTCATTTTGCCCCCCGCATACTTGCCATTATTTCTTCGATTTTGTCGATGTCAAGGTATTTTTGGGCAACGTCCGCCAATCTTTCAAAGTTGCGCTCCCGTTCGGCGGCAAAATTGCGCCTTTTTTCCATGGGTGGCAAGCCTTTTTTTATTCGCAGCGCGTTTAGAAAATCGCGGCGAAAATCGTCGTTGTCAAAAATGCCGTGGATATATGTGCCGAAAATTCGCCCGTCAAAAATTAAACCCTCGCCACATTCAAGTCTTTCGCCCCGCCTTTCGGTTATGACGAGGGGATGCGCCGCACCGTTTTCAAATTCCGTTTGGCCCATGTGAATTTCGTAGCCCGCAAGATTGTTAACGGAAATTTTTTGCCCCAAAAAACAAAAATTTTCGGCGCACTTTGCCCGAACTTGAGAGGTTAATTTTTCCGCCGTGAAAGTCGTAATCATGGGCAAAAGATTAAGCCCCGCCGTAAAATCTGCCGCCGACTCCGTGTGAAGTGGGTCGCGCACCTGCCGCCCCAACATCTGATAGCCGCCGCAAATTCCCGCTATGGGCGCGGCGGTTTCTTTTATCGCCGCCGCCATGCCGCCTTCAAAGAGCCAGCATAAGTCCTCGGAAGTGTTCTTGCTTCCCGGCAAAATGATAAGGTCGGCGGATTTTAATTCATTCGCCGCGCTTACATAGCGAAGGTTTACGTCATCTTCCGCCGCCAAAGAATCAAAATCCGTGAAATTGGAAATTTTCGGCAGACGTATAACGGCAATATCAATGTCCCCCGTCCCGTTGGCTTTTTTGTCCTCAAGGGATACGGAATCTTCGTCCTCAATTCCCAAGTTTTCGATATGGGGCATCACGCCGATAACGGGCTTTCCGGTTTTCTTCGTCAAAAACTCCACCGCCGGGTTAAATAAGGACACATCGCCGCGAAATTTGTTGATGATTATGCCCTTTATCAACGCCCGCTCATCCTCATCCAACAGTTCCAACGTGCCGACAACCGCCGCCAACGCGCCGCCCCGATCGATGTCTGCGATAAGCAAAACAGGCGCGTTCAGCAGTTTGGCCACCCGCATATTTACTATGTCGTTGTCTTTTAGGTTCACTTCGGCGGGGCTTCCCGCCCCCTCTATAACTATGGTGTCAAATTCCGCGCTCAGTTTTGCCGCCGCCTCTTTCACCGCGGCGAATGCCTTTAGGGAATAACCTTTGTGATATTCCCGCGCCGACATGACCCCTACGGGTTTTCCCATAATGACCACTTGAGACGAGGCGTTCCCCGTCGGTTTTAGGAGAACGGGGTTCATTTCGATTTGCGGCGGGATTTTTGCCCCCTGCGCTTGCACAACCTGCGCCCTGCCCATTTCCAGCCCGTCGGCGGTGACGAAGGAGTTTAAGGCCATGTTTTGCGCCTTAAACGGGGCGACCTTTCGCCCTTTTCGCCAAAAAACGCGACAAAGAGCCGCCGCCAAAATGCTTTTGCCCACATGGGAGGCCGTCCCCATGAGCATGATGTATTTTGTCATGATAAATCCACCGCCCGTTCTTTTATGTTTATCGCCATACCGCAAACGGAAAGATACACTTCGTCGGCACTCTTGGCGATTTTACGGTTCATAAGCCCCGCCAAGTCCCGAAACTCCCGCGCCAATTTATTCTCCGGCACAATCCCCGCGCCCACTTCGTTGGTGACAAAAATCGTTGTCGCGCCAATGGCTGCCTTTGCCGCCGCTGTCAGTTTGTCAAACTTCTCCGTCACGATTTTGTAATTTTGTTCTTGGCTTGAAATGTCGGGAATTTTACAAAGAATATTTGAAAGATACACGGTAAGGCAGTCAAAGAGAATCATGTCATGCCCGCTGCGGGCGGCGTCGGCAATGGCCATATGAGCATCAACGGGCGCGTCGTAAGTTTGCCAGCTTGAAGGCCGTCGCTGTTGGTGCAGTTTTACGCGATAGGCCATCTCTTCGTCAAAAATTTCGGCGGTGGCTACATAGGCGATTTTTTTACCTTGCCGCGCTGCGTATTTTTCGGCAAATTCGCTTTTGCCGCTCCTTGCGCCCCCCGTCACCAAAATTATTTTGCCCAATTTCGTCGCTCCCCGTAATTTATGCAACGCTCCACAAAATACGCCGCCGCCGCCGGGCAACCGGCAAAATGCAAATGCAAATAGGAGGCCAGCACATTACCGCAGGCGTAACCCGCAATTTTCTCCGCATTGTTCCGCGTTTTGGTCATCCTAAAGGCGGCTCTTTCTTCCGCCATGTCCTCCATATCGGAAAAATGAAACTCATGGCCTTTGAATACCGCGCCTTTGGGGGCTAAAATCGTATCCGTCAAAGTTTGGGCGGCAACGTAGCCCACGGCTTTCAGTTTGTCCTTCATAAGGGCATGGCCGGGTATCGCCCCCGCCATGGGGAACAGACGCCCCGCAAAATCCGTAAGACTTTCTGACAGGTACATATAGCCGCCGCACTCGGCATATACGGGCATATCGTCCTTAACCGCCCTTTGGATTGAGCGGCGCATACTCTCGTTTGCGGAAAGTTTTTCGGCGAACATCTCCGGGAAACCGCCGCCCAATATCAGCCCGTCGGCGGGAGGCAGTTCGCTGTCCTCAAGGGGGCTGAAGAAGATTAACTTTGCGCCGCAACTTTTTAATACCTCAAGGCTCTCCGGGTAATAAAAATTAAAGGCGGCATCACGCGCCACGGCAATTTGAACGCGGGTCGGATTGTCGGGCAAAGTGGGCAGCTTACGGCGCAAAGGCTCGGCGGATTTTGCCACGGAAAGGAGCATATCAAGATTAACGCCTTGGCCGACGACTTTTTTTATTTTCGCAAGTTCGGCAAAATCCTTCTCCGCCGTGGGCACAAGCCCCAGGTGTCGTTCCGACAGTTTTAACTCTTCGTCGCGGCGTATCGCGCCAAAGACGGGGATTGCCAATTTGTCAAAGGCTTCGCGAATTAATTTTTCATGATTATCGGAGGCAAGGCGGTTTAGTATCACGCCGGCAAAACGCAAATCGCGGTCAAAATCTTTAAGCCCCAAGGCAACCGCCGCCGCCGTAGCCCCCATGGCTTTTGCGTCTATCACTGCCACAACCGGCGCGCCCAAGAGTTTGGCGATTTGCGCCGTGGAGCTTACGCCTGCCGCGCCGCCGTCGTACAGCCCCATGACACCCTCAATCACAGCCAAATCCATATCGCGACTTTGACGCATGAACAAAGCCTCCATGGTTTCGTCGGGCATCAGATAGCTGTCAAGATTATGCGCCGCCCGCCCCGTCGCCGCCTTGTGATACCCGGGGTCAATGTAATCAGGCCCCACCTTAAATGACTGCACCTTTAGACCTATGTCGCAAAAATTGGCCAACAGCCCGACAGTGACGGTGGTTTTCCCCGAGCCGCTCTTGGGCGCGGCTATGACTAAACGCGGTATTTCGCCCATGATACTCTCCTTGTTGCCTTATAATTTTCAAAAAAATTTTACATTACATCAATCATCATTGACTGAATAAAAATCATTTGCTGGAATGTGAACTCTGTATTGTTGACTAAAGTATGCCCGCGCCTCTTTTATTTCAAACATCTTTTCAATCACATACCCCAAATTGTCGGCTATATCTTTGCGGCGCATTTCTACTATGGCATCATAATCAATGCCTAAAATATCACAAAATTCTCTGCCGGTCATGACCTCATCAAGCGC
>CAJOQC010000174.1 GCA_905236785.1 uncultured Selenomonadaceae bacterium | reverse complement strand
TTTCTTACTGAGAGTGTATGAGACGTCAGACGTGCCGAAGGCGCGATTGAAAGCCTGCGAAGCAGGCGTATCCTCGATAAAAATTTTTATCGAGGATTAGTATTAGAGATGCCCAAAAAAGAAAAAGAGAAAGAACATTTCCTTTTAACTGTTTCGCTCGTACAAAACCCGAAGCCCCGTCAGGGTCAAAAAGTGGTCGATTTTGTCAATGGTTTTGGATTCTCGTTGAATCATTCGCGCCAAACCGCCGGTGGCAATCACCGTCATTTCGCGGTTCATTTCGTTTTTTATTCGGCTCACTATGCCGTCGATTTGCCCGACGTAACCAAAGATAATCCCTGCCTGCATACCTTGAATGGTGTTGTGGCAAACTATGGTTTTGGGCGGCACAAGTTCAATGCGGGGCAGTTGCGCCGCCGTCTGAAAGAGCGCGTCTGCACTTGTGCCTATGCCGGGCGCGATAACGCCGCCTAAAAAATCGCCGTTGTCCGCCACAACGTCAAAGGTGGTCGCCGTGCCGATGTCTATAACGATTAACGGACCGCCGTACTGTTCAAAAGCGCCCACTGCGTTTACTATACGGTCTGCGCCCACGGTTCGCGGGTTTTCGTAATGCACCGTTATCCCGGTCTTTATGTTTGGCCCTACCACCAACGGGCTAATCTTAAAATATCGCTCGCACATTTTCACCATGGGGACGACCAAGGGCGGCACAACCGAGGAAATAACAATCGCTTTGATGTCCCGCATGGCTATGCCTTGATAGGAAAACAAATCGTTTATTATCATGCCGTATTCGTCGCCGGTCTTTTGGCGGTCGGTGGAAATTCGCCAATGATGCATCAGCGTTTTGCCGCAGTAAGTGCCCATTACGATGTTGCTGTTGCCGATGTCAAATACTAACAGCATCTTCCGTCCTCCTGATTGATACGTCTCCCGCCAAAACCTTTCGCGTGCCGTCGTCGGTTTTCACCAAAAGCGCGCCGTCTTCGTCAATATCTGCGGCAACTCCCGAAAAAGTTTCGCCGCTTCCTACGCCGATTACGTTCACTCTTTGCCCCAAGGTCGCCGAATTTTTGCGCCACTCGTCAAACACGGGAGCAAAACCCTTTTCTTGCGCCGTCAGATACAAATTTTCAAATTCCTCAAGGGTATTTGCCAAAAATTCGGCGCGGCTTATTTTCTTCCCGCCGTTCATTATTCTAAGGGACGTTGCGATGTCCGCAATGTCCTTGGGGAATGTGCCTGCGGCAATGTTGACGTTTATGCCGATGCCCACGACAATAAAATCAATTCCGTCGGTCTGGGCGCTCATTTCCGTCAATATGCCCGTCAGTTTCCTGTTGTCATGCAAAATATCATTCGGCCATTTTATGCCCGCCGCAAGGCCGAATGCTTTCACGGCGCGAATAACCGCCACCGAGGAAACAAGGGTACACTTTGGCGCGTCGGCGGGCAAAAGAAACTTCGGCCGCAAAATCAGCGAAAACCACAGCCCTTCGCCTTTTGGCGAGTACCAACCCCGCGACAGCCGCCCGCGCCCCGCGCCTTGTTCTTCGGCTATGACAAGGGTGCCGTCGGGCGCACCCTCGGCGGCGACTTTCTTGGCAAGTGTGCTGGTTGAGTCTAAGGTTTCCCGATAAACAATGTTGCGCCCGATAAACTTTGTGTGCAAATTCGGCAATATTTCTTCGGGGGACACAACGTCCGGCGAACTTTTCAGCAAATAGCCGTTGCCCGTCACGCTTTCTATGTCGTATCCATGCCGTTTTAATTCTTTTATATGTTTCCAAACCGCCGTGCGGGAAACGCCGAAATTGTCCGCAAGGAACTCCCCCGAAACGAAACTTTTTGCCTCTTTCAGCGCGTTTAATATGCGTGTACGCAAAATTTGCCTCCGCTAAATAAGCGTTTCGATAGTCCCAATCACTTCGCCCCGATGATTTTTCAAAACCGGCGGGAATTTGTTGTCAAGGTACTCCGTTTCTTTTTCGCTCAAAAGTTTTAGGCGTTTCAACACGCCGATGACCACAGGGGTTACCGCTTGATAGCTGCCGTTTTCAATCTTGAAGGCGATGCCGAGCCCTTCGCCCTTGACGGCGATGCAATAGACGGCATCTGCGCCGATTTTGGCAACGATGCGCCCCTTGGTGGCGATGGATACCTCCGCATCAATGCGCCCCGTGCCGGACAGAACCTGCGGATAACTGCTCATGGCATTTAATATCCGTGCGGCGGCGTTTTCGTATTCGCCCCATTCGCCCTGTTCCGGCGCAGAAAGACGGGCGTAGGCAAGAGCCATGTTGTATAGCGGCAAATAGAACACGGGAACGCCGCAACCGTCAATGCCGATTTCAAGTTTGCTCTCGTCCATTTTCGCTGCCATGGCCACATGGCGAAAGATTATCCGTTCCGCTTTATGGTCGGGGCGAATGTAATCCTTGACGGGAATGCCCAACATTTTGGACAAAGCCAAAATCTGAGAATGTTTTCCCGAACATGGATTATGCACCGCGCCGGGTTTTTCGCCGTTTCTGATGAGGTCGGCAAAGGCTTTGCCGCTCATGGGGCGCGCCGCGCCGCAGTCCAAATCCTCCTCGGTAAGGTCGAGTTTGCGGAGAATGTCCCGCACAAGCTCCACATGATTTTTTTCGCCGCTGTGGGAAGAAACCAACAAGGCCAACTCTTCCTCGGTTATGTTGTAACGCTCCATGCCGCCGTCTTTAACAAAGGGCAGAGCTTGAAAGGGCTTGGCCGCGCTGCGCCAAAACATGGGCAAATTCTCGTTGCCCACCGCGTCGATAACGTCGCCTTTTACTGACACAGCCACCACGTCGCCGCGATGAATGTTTTCGATGTGGCTGCCGCGAGTATAGTTTAGGAGCATTTTGCTCATGATTATTCCTCCCGTTTTCTGTGATATTTATTTGCCGATAACCGTAACGCCGCCCATGTACGGCACAAGAGCGTCGGGGATATTAACCGTGCCGTCCTCGTTTTGGCAGTTTTCCAAAACAGCCGCCACGGTACGCCCCACGGCAAGCCCCGAACCGTTCAAGGTATGGACAAATTCGGGTTTAGATTTTTTGTCGCGGCGGAATTTTATGTTTGCCCGTCGCGCCTGATAATCAAGGCAATTAGAGCAGGACGAAATTTCTCTGTAACATTCTTGGCTCGGCATCCACACTTCTATGTCATAAGTCTTGGCGGAAGTAAAGCTCATATCCCCGGTGCAAAGCTGTATCACCCGATAGGGAATGTTCAACATTCTTAGAACATCCTCGGCGGCATCAACCATGCTCTCAAGCTCCGCCCACGATGTTTCCGGGGTGCAGAACTTAATAAGCTCCACTTTGTTAAACTGGTGTTGGCGAATAAGCCCCCGGGTATCGCGCCCCGCGCTCCCCGCTTCGGCGCGGAAACAAGCCGTGTACGCGCTGTAGTATTCGGGCAGATTTTCGGCGGAAAGTATTTCTTCGCGATGATAATTCGTGGTGGGTACTTCGGCGGTGGGCACAAGGTAATAGTCCATGCCTTCCACCTTAAACATATCCTCGGCGAATTTTGGGAGTTGCCCCGTGCCTATCATGCTGTCGCGGTTGACGATGTAGGGCGCGAGCATTTCCGTGTACCCATGCTTGTTGGCGTGTAAATCCATCATGAAATTTATGCACGCCCGCTCAAGCCGCGCACCCAAACCTTTATAGAAGGTAAACCGCGCCCCCGTAACCTTTGCCGCCCGTTCCGCATCAAGAAGGTCGAGCTGTTCGCCGATTTCCCAGTGGGCTTTGGGCGCAAAGGAAAATTCTCGCGGTTGCCCCCATTTTCGCACTTCCACGTTTTCCGTTTCGTCCTTGCCGATTGGCACATCGTCCTTGGGCATATTGGGGACGTTTAACAATATGTCGCGAAGTTTTGTTTCGATTTCCTTCAGTTCGCCGTCAAGTTTGGCGATTTCGTCCCCCACGCCGCGCATCTTCTCTATGGCTTCTGTCGCGTCCTCGCCGTTTTTCTTCATTACGGCGATTTCCTTGGAGGCCGTGTTTCGCTGTTCCTTTAGTTTCTCCGCCGTCTGCAAAATGTTCCGCCGCTCTTTTTCAAGTTCGGCAAAACCGTCCAAACTGAAGGAATTGTTGCGGTTTATAAGCATCTGCCGCACCGCATCCAAATTGTCCCTCACGAATTTTATATCCAACATTTTCTATATTCTCCCGTTACACCCGTACTTCAAAACGGGGTTTATCCTTATTTTCTTTATTATCAATATTTTCGTTATTTTTCCCGCTCTCTGCGTTCACGTCAAAAAAGGGCTTTTCCTCCTTTGGCGGCTTAGACCATGCCGGCGGCTTTTCGGCGTTTTTATAATTTTTTGCCGCCTTTGCCGCGTTTAACACGGCGATTTTCTCCGGCGTCAACAGCCCCGCAGTCGGCGCGGCTGTTTGGGGCTTTGCTCGCTTTTGCCGCGCCCTTTTGTTTATGGTCATAATAACCGCCACCGCCAACACAACCATGGTCAGTATGCTGAAGAACCAATACGCCTTGCCATGTTGCGGCGCAGTATCGGCAGGGGGGGCAAGGGTAGAGGTGTTCGTTTTGTCCCCCGTTTCGGCGGAAAAATTTTTTTTGGCCTTAGTCACGCGGTTTTGATTTTCGTCGCCGGTCAACAAGCCGTCGTTTTCCGCAGGCGGTTGATTGTTTGTTTGTATGTCTTCGCGTTTTTTTGCGTTTTGCGCCGCTTTGTTTGCGCCTTCGTTTGTTTTTGGCGCGGGCGTTTTTTCTTTTCCGCCGGTGACGGTGGTTTTGCTTAATGGACCGTCACCGCGAGCCACCGCATCCCGCGCCTTTTGTTCGTCGCTTTTTGGTTGTTTGCCCGTAATTTCATGCGCCGTACCGCCCTCTTTTAGGAGAGATTGCGGCGCGGTGGGCTTTGTGGGGGGCGTGGGCGGCGTCGGCGCGTAAAGAGCCATTAAAGGAGCGTGCGCCGCAATTCGTCGCCGCTTTTGGGGGATAAGTACGACGGCGCAACGTCAAACACTGTCCTTGCCCCCGTCGCGCCCTCCTTTTGCAAGCGATAAGCGGCGCGGGCATAGGCGCAAAGAACGCTGCCCGTAAACTGCGGATTGGAATCTAATTTTAGATTAAACTCCACCACATGATTATTTTCCCCGTCGGTTTTGCCGGAGCGAATAACCATGCCGCCATGGGGCATCTTGCCATGCTTTTCCTTTAATTCTTCTTCGCTTATAAAATTAACCGTGGTGTCATAATCGGCAAAATAGTTGGGCATGGTCTTAATCGCCCGCTCAACCTCCGCCGCGTTTGCGCCATCTTCAAGAACGACAAAACATTCCCGGGTGTGTTTTTGCCGCGTGGTAAGATTTGGGTTTTGCCCGCTTCGCACCGCTTGCAACGCATCTTCCACCGGTACGGTGTACTGCTTGGCATCCTTTACCCCCGGCACGCGACGAATTGCGTCGGAATGACCTTGGCTTATGCCGCGCCCCCAGAAGGTATAATCCTGCCCGTCGGGCAACACGGCGTTGGCGTACGCCCGCGCCAAAGAAAACAGGCCGGGGTCCCAGCCGACGGATATTATGCCGACGTGAGCCGAATTTTTCGCCGCCTTGTCAACGGCGGCAAAATGTTCGGGAACTTTGGCATGGGTGTCAAAGCTGTCAACCACGTTGAACATTTCGGCAAACTGCGGCGTTTGTTGCGGCAAGTCGCTGTAACTGCCGCCGCAAAGTATCATCACGTCGATTTTGTCTTGCCATGCCGCCGCCTCGTCTATGCCGACAACCTGCGCTTTGTCCGAAGCAATTTTAAGGGACTGCGGGTCGCGACGGGTAAACACCGCCTTTAATTCCATATCTTCGCATTTATTTAAGGCCAATTCAACGCCGCGCCCCAAATTGCCGTAGCCAACAATACCGATTTTTATCGTCATAAAAGTTCCTCCAACGCGAGAATATTTTTTCGTAATTTGCTGTGTACATTCATACAACGCCCAAATAATACTACCGTTTTCATAGCATCGTCAAGGGAAAAGAACACAGGCGGCAAATAAATAGCCGCATAATCCAAGACATATAAATTATTTTCATTGACAAAAAACGCAAAGAGCAATAAAATGATTGAGCATAAGGGAGAGGTGTCCGAGCGGTTTAAGGAGTCGGTCTTGAAAACCGATGATGCAGCAATGCACCGTGGGTTCGAATCCCACCCTCTCCGCCATTTTTTTGCCCAAGCGTTATAAACGCGGGCTTTTTTTATTGTAACGCCTCTTTTAGAACCGCAGCGTTTTGTTTCATTTTGTTGATGTAATCGTCGCGGGCGTTCTCGTCGGCATTGCCGGTGACAATGGGGTCTAAAGCATACAACTTTGCGCCGGTTTCGCGGGCGATTGTTTCGGCAACAGCGGGCGAATACTGCGGTTCGGTGAAAATAACCTTGGTGGGCATTTTATTTACGATTTCTATTGTTTCCTCAACTTCCTTGGGCGACGGCTCAACGCCCGGCTCTTGCTCCAAGGCGGCGACGATATTTAGCTTAAATTCGCGAGCAAAATACGGAAAGGCTTCGTGAAAGGTTATTATGTCCTTGTTTGGCAAATTGTCAAGACCTTCATGCATTTCCTCCCGCAGTTTCTCAAGTTTCATAACATAATCAAGAGCATTTTTTCTATAAGCGTCGGCATGGGAAGGGTCTTTTTCGCAAAGGTCGGCGGTGATTTTTTTTGTCTGGGCGATGGCGTAGGTAACGCTGAGCCACACATGGGGGTTTTCGCCCTGCTTGTCTTTCAGCATAACGATTTTATCCGAATCGGATGCGCTTATTACGGCGAGCTTTGGCATATCGGCACTCACTTTTTCCAAAAAACTTTCCATGCCGCCGCCGTTTATAACAAATACGTCGGCATTTTCCAAAGTCCGCATATCCTTCGTGGTCAAGCTGTAATCATGCAGGCAACCGGTTTGGGCTTCGGTCATGTTCACCGTTTCCACGCCCTCAACGCCTGCGGTTATGTTGGCGACGGTGATGTAAACAGGGTAAAAGGACGTGACAACACGAAAATTATCTTTTTGCGCCTGCTGATTGCCGCACCCCGCCGACAAAATAAGCATAAACATTGTCGCAAATACAGCGACAATGTTTTTTTTGTTCATTCTGCTCATATTGCGCCGCCTTACAATTTTATATCTTGCGATTTTGCCAGAGTTTCTTTGGCCTCGGCTACAATACTCTCAATTATGTCTTTTACGGGTTCGATTTTCTTAAGGGGAGTCAGGCTTTGTCCCGCTTGCATCATGCCGTTTTCCGTGTCGCCGTCTACGGCCGCCAGTTTGTTTGTGCCTGTCGCAATGGCCAGCAATTCTTCTTTGGTCTTGGCATGGGAAAATTCAAGGTTTATAAATTCTTCGCTAAACTTATTTTTTATCCCGCGCACCGCGCCGCCTATGGTAAGCCCCGTCACTATGGTATCGGTGTCCGTGGCCGCGATAAGTTTTTCCTTCATGTTTTGATGTACCGGGCATTCTGCGGCCACCAAAAAACGAGTTCCCATTTGCACTCCGGCCGCTCCCATTAAAAGAGCCGCCGCCAAACCGCGTCCGTCGGCAAAACCGCCCGCCGCCACAGCAGGGCAATTTATTTCGGGCAAAACCTGAGTAAGAAGTGCCATTGTCGTTATTTTGCCAATATGACCGCCGGCCTCCATGCCCTCTATCACCATGGCGTCCGCGCCCTTATCTTCGACGCGCTTGGCAAGTTTCAAATTGGGAATTACGGGAATAACTTTTATACCCGACGCATGAAGTTTTTCAAAATAAGGAATCGGGTTTCCCGCGCCCAAGGTGACAAAGGCGGGCTTTTCCTCGCAAATGACGTCGATTATCTCGTCTTTGTTGGGCGACATAAGCATCACGTTTACGCCGAAAGGATTTTTAGTCAACTTTCGGCAACGGCGAATTTCTTCGCGAGTATATTCCGTTGTGCGTCCGCCGGTGCTTACCACACCTGCGCCGCCGGCTTCGGACACCGCCGCGGCCAAAGTCGCATCGGAAATCCACGCCATGCCGCCCTGAATAACGGGATATTTAATGCCTAATACTTCGCTTATGAGTTTTGCCATGATTTTTCTCCTTGTTGCCGATAAATCGCAATAAATTTTGATAATATAGGGCATCTCTAAAAACTCGCTTTTATACCTCCTCCCGTCGGCTACGCCGACACCCTCCTCCAAGAGGAGGGCTGATTTAA
>CAJOQC010000173.1 GCA_905236785.1 uncultured Selenomonadaceae bacterium | reverse complement strand
GTGGAAATTTACCAAAAATATCAAAGCCAATAATTTTTCGCGAACCTTCATTTTCCAAAAGTTCGCGGAAAGTTGCAAACTGGATGAGGGAATTTCCCTTAAAGACACCGAGTTCCACTACGTCGCCGGGTAAGTTTATGATTTTTTTGTAAAGCTCGTAATGCGCCATAATATTGCCGAGACGGTATGGTTTAGATGTTAATATAAAACCGTTTTCATATTCAAATGTCTGTGCTACGGTTACTATTCTATATTTGTTTATGTTTTTCCTGCAAGGTTTTGTAATCAACCAAATAGGTAAGTTTAAGCATAAAAAACTTGGAGAGAAAATTTTCTCTCCAAGTTTATATCCATAACCATTGACATAAAGCCAAGGGTTATTGTGCGTATTATGCTTTAGGAACTAAATTATCAGAAACTTGCCACCGGGTCAAGAGCTTTGACCACGCCGGTTTTTTCCATTTTAACCGATTGACCGTCGGAAAGGCCGGTGAAGATAACCAAGCAAACCTCGGAGGTTGCATGAGCCTTCACAAAAGGTACATCGACCTGCATCAGCTTGTCGCCCTTCTTGACTTTCTGACCGTTTTGCACGAACACCTCAAAGCCTTCGCCGCCGAGTTTGACGGTATCAACGCCGTAATGAATGAGGTAATCGACGCCGTCGGCGGTCTTCATGCCAATGGCGTGTTTGGTTTCAAACACAAACATAACTTCGCTGTCGCAAGGAGCAAGAACCGCGCCGTCAGTCGGGGTGATGAAGAACCCGTCGCCCATCATCTTGCCGGCAAAAGCCTCGTCCGGAGCTTCGGTAATGGGGTGAACCGTGCCGTTGGCAGGAGCTGCAAAGATATGCTTGCCGTCTGCCGTAACCGCAGGCGCAGAAGGCGCAGAAGGCGCGGGAGCAGCAGGCGCAGGAGCTGCCGCAGGAGCGGCCGCAACAGCTTCAGGTTCCACGTCGGGGGCTGTTGCCAAATATTCTTCCAAGTTGCTCTTGATAACGGCAACTTTAGGCCCGTAGATAACCTGCACGCCGGTGCCTTTGACGATAACGCCGTTGGCGCCGGTGGCCTTTAAGAGTTTTTGATCCACCAAAGAAGAATCGGCAACGGAGCAACGAAGGCGAGTGGCGCAGCAGTCAACGGAGGTTATGTTGCGTTTGCTGCCCAACGCTCTTGCGATAACGGGGCTGAGTTCGTCGCCGCCCTGACCGCCGGCTTTTTGCGCCGCATTGCGGGCGTTCACGTCGGCCTTGGTGTAAAGTTTGGTTTCCTCGTCATCGTCTTCGCGACCGGGGGTCTTGAAGTTAAATTTCTTGATGAGGAAACTAAAGGCAAAGTAATACAGGAAGAAGTAAATGATACCTACGGGGACGATAAGCATCCAGCTTGTCTTATCGTTGCCTTGCAGGATACCGAATATGAACAAGTCAAGGAAACCGCCGGAGAAGGTAAGACCAACGGCGATATTAAGCATATGAGCTATCATATACGCCGCGCCGGCCAATATTACCTGTACGCCAAAGAGCATCGGCGCAACAAAGAGGAAGGAAAATTCGATAGGCTCGGTGATACCCGTAAGCATAGAGGTAAGAGCCGCCGAAAGGAGCAAACCGCCGGCAACTTTCTTCTTTTCGGGGCGGGCGCAACGGTACATGGCCAAAGCCGCGCCGGGCAAGCCGAAAATCATGAAAATGAACTCGCCGGAGAAATAACGGGTTGCATCCGCGTTAAAGTGCGTCACGTTGGGCGAAGCCAACTGGGCAAAGAAGATGTTCTGACCGCCCTGGATAAGTTTGCCGTCAACCATCATGCTACCGCCCACGCCGGTCTGCCAGAAGGGCAAATAGAAAACGTGGTGAAGCCCGAAGGGAATAAGCGCACGTTTAATGATACCGAAGATGAGCGTACCCACATAACCCGTGCCGGTAACAAGACTGCCGAGCTTAAAGATAATGTCCTGCGCAACCGGCCAAATGAAGGTCATGGCAATACCGACGAACATGAAAACGACCGTCGAAATAATGGGGATAAAGCGCGAGCCGCCGAAGAAGCTCAAGGCATCGGGGAGCACAATCTTATGATACTTGTTATGAAGCCAGGCTACGCCGATACCGACGATGATACCGCCGAACACACCCATTTGCAAAGAGGTGATGCCGCAACTGTCGGCGATGGTACCTTCAAGAACGCCGGGGGCGATAGAGCCGTCGGCTAAAATCTTGCCGGTGATTTTTAATGTTGCGTTACAAGAAATGTGCATGATGAAGAAAGCAATCATGGCTGCCAAAGCCGCGACTTCTTTCTCTGCCTTTGCCATACCGATGGCAACGCCGACGGCAAAGATTATCGGCAAGTTGCCGAATATCGCGCCGCCCGCCGCGCTCATTACCGTTAAGAGCGCGTTGAGCGTCGTGCCGTCGCCGAACACGGCTTCAAGACCGTAGGTCTTTATCGTGGTCGGATTGGTGAAAGATGCACCCACGCCGAGCAGAAGACCTGCAATCGGCAATACTGCAACGGGAAGCATGAAACTTCTGCCTACGCGCTGCAATACGCTAAAGATTTCGTCTTTCATTTAGACACGTCCTTTCCTAAAAGAATATATTTTTAGCAATTGTAATTTTATATTGCGGCAAGAAGTTTGTCAATTAAAATCCTTTGCTTGATATGGAAACATTTCATTTTTGGTTTGCCTTTTCGATTTTTCAGCCGTTTTTCAACTTGACAATTTATCATGTCAATTCAAGGTTTATTTTTGGGGGTTATGTTATGCGGGTTTTGTTGGCCGAGGATGATGAACGTCTGGGGCGATTGATAAAGTATATGTTGGAACAAAACAAAATCACCGTTGAATGGATAAAAAACGGCAATGAAATTTGCGAATTTGCCCGATATACGGAATATGACGTGTTGATTTTGGATTGGATGATGCCGGGTAAGAGCGGCGTGGAGGCTTGCAAACAGCTTCGCCAAGAAGGCTATGAACGGGCGGTGCTTATCCTCACGGCGCGTGATTCTGTGGAAGATCGCGTCACCGGGCTTGATGCGGGCGCAGACGATTATTTGGTAAAGCCCTTTGAATTTGCCGAACTGTTGGCAAGGCTTAGGGCGCTTAAAAGGCGCAGTACGCAAAAAATTCAGCAGGATATTACGGAAATAGGATCGTTTACGCTGAACCGCACAGCCAAAACCCTCACGCAGTACGGGCAAATAATTCAACTTGCGCCAAGGGAATTTCAAATTTTCGATTTGTTGGCGCAAAATGTCGGCATCGTCGTGCCGCGAGAAATTATCTTAGACCGAATTTGGGGGTTGGAAGCGGACGTCACCGGCAATAATATCGACTCATACATGAAAATTTTACGCAAAAAACTTGAACCAACCGGCGGACATAATTTAATAAAAACAGTGCGCGGCGTAGGATATAAATTAGAGGTTAACGACTGATGTCAACAATGTTCAGCAAAAGTCGTCGCCGTTTGACGCTTTTTTATTCGCTTATAATGTGTGTCTTTTTGATTGTACTCATTTTTGTGGTTCATAAAACAATGGAGTGGTCGCTTTCGAGCGAGCAGGCCAATGAACTTATGGACACTGCAGCCGGAATTGCCGACGCGCAAAATTATTACAATCAACACCCCGAAGCCCAATTTGACGACACCAATTTTTATAAAAATTCCAACGAGCGACTTTTCTTTTATGTATTTGACCACGACGGCAAATTGCTTAATTTTTCCCGCGCTTCCTTTCGTATCGAGCCTATGATTTTGGATGTTATAAGCTCTTGGGACGTGTCCGACGGAGATGTAAAAATTTACGGCAAATCCGGCGAAAACGATCGCATAACAAAAGTTATGATGACGGCGCGGCTTGTTTACCAAAACGGTAAGCCGCCGCAAACCGTGTACGTCGGCAAAGATGTCACCGCCATGTACTTGGGTATGCAAAAGGCCACCTATGCACTTATTTTTTTAGGGATTGTTGCTTTGGCAATTTCGGCGGCGGTGGGGCATATAATGAGCGGCAAAGCCATTGTCCCCCTCAAGGAAGCCTATGAGCGGCAACGACAATTTGCCGCCGACGCTTCTCACGAGTTAAGAACGCCCCTTTCCGTAGTTATGGCGTCGGCAGATTTACTCGACAACGACCCAAACATTACCGATCCGTTCCTAAAGCAAATCATAGCCGATGTGCGGGACGAAGTAAAAAAAATGACCAAATTGGTAGGCGACTTGCTAACCGTGGCACGCGGCGACAACAAAGCGTTAAAATTAAAAATTGTCGATTTTGATTTATCCGAACTTTTGATGCAAACGGCGCGGATAATAAGCCCGCTGGCAGAAAAAAAATCCATAACCGTGACAACAACGGATACTCGCCGAAAAATCATCGAAGCCGACGAACAGCGAATTAAACAGTTAATTTTGATTCTGGCGGACAACGCCGTAAAATATACCCCGCAAAACGGCAAAGTGACTTTATCCATGGAAAGCGGCGCAACCAAGGAAAACATCATCGCCTTTTCTGTGACGGATACGGGTATCGGCATATCAAAGGAAGACACCGAACGCATTTTCGACCGTTTTTATCGCGTGGACAAGGCTCGTTCGCGGGCAATGGGGGGCAACGGCTTGGGGCTTGCAATAGCGCAGGAAATAGTAAATTTGCATAACGGCGAGATAAAAGTGGACAGCACACCGGGTAGAGGTACAAAATTTACTGTTCTTTTGCCGCGAAAACAACATAAAGAAAATATCGACATAGACGAAAATATTCCGGCGAACAGTATTTGATATTACTCTCCGTAAAAAGAGTACACTTTTTAACGAAGAGTGGCATAAACGGAACAGACCGGCATTTTTATATTTATTTTCAATTTCATAAAACAATCAAAAACGTCGATGCCACAAAAGCATCGACGTTTTTGATTGTCTCATTTTCTAACTTAGAGTAGTATCAAAAGGCGGGTACAACTGCGCCTTTATATTTGTCTTCGATAAATTTTTTCACTTCGTCGCTCTTTACGGCCTTTATCAAGGCTTGGATTTCCGGACGGTTTTCGTCGCCTTCGCGCACGGCAATTATATTTACATAGGGCGAAGTGCTGTCCTCCATAAAGAGCGCGTCCTTGGTGGGTACAAGGTCAATCTGCATGGCGTAGTTGGTGTTGATTATGGCGGCATCCACGTCCTCTAAGGTACGGGGTACTTGAGCCGCCTCAACTTCGTTGAACTTTATGCCCAAATCGTTCTTCGTCACGTCGGCAACGGTGGCCTTTTCTTTTACGCCTTCTTTAAGGGTGATAAGACCGGCTTTTTCAAGGAGCAAAAGCGCCCGCCCGCCGTTGGTGGGGTCGTTGGGTATAGCAATCGATGCGCCTAGGGGCAAATCTTTAAGCGAAGTTACGCGGCGGGAGTAAATGCCCATGGGTTCAATGTGAATACCGGCGGCGTTTTTAAGTTTTACCTCTTTGTGTTCTTCCACAAAGTTCAAAAGATACGGCTCATGCTGGAAAAAGTTTGCATCAAGTTCTTTGTCGTTAAGCGCCAAATTCGGCTGTACATAATCGCTAAATTCGACGATTTCCAAATTGATGCCGTCTTTTGCCAAAATCGGTTTCACAATTTCCAAAATTTCGGCGTGAGGAACGGCTGTTGCGCCGACTTTAATGGCTTTTGCCGGATTGGCGGAGCCGCCGCCGGCGTTCTGCGACTGCCCGCATCCTGCGGCCACAAGGCACAACGCCAAGAGAGAAAAGACAGCTAACAATAATCTTTTCATGACAAATCCTCCTTTTGAGAAGAGAAACCCGCAAACGGTATGTCTGCGAAATCCCAAGAAAACATTATGATTTTACTTGCGATTTAATCTTTTTGCAAGAGAATTTCCCGCAAATTGCACAAGTTGAACCATCACAATTAGAATAATAACCGTGGCAATCATAACTTCGGGGCGAAACCGTTGATAGCCATAGCGAATGGCCAAATCCCCCAAGCCGCCGCCGCCTATCGCCCCGGCCATGGCCGATTCGCCCACAAGAGCAATAACCACGGTGGTAAGCTGCGCCACAATGCTCGGCATGGCCTCGGGCAAAAGCACGCGACGAATAATCTGTAAGGGCGTTGCGCCCATGGAAAGAGCCGCCTCCACCAAGCCGTATGGAACTTCCTTCAGTGAGGTTTCCACCTGTCTGCCGATAAAAGGGACAGAGGCAATCACCAAAGGCACCATCGCTGCCGTTGTTCCTATTGCGCTTCCTACGATAAAACGGGTGAAAGGAATAATTGCCACCATAAGAATGATAAAAGGTATGGAGCGCACGGCGTTTACAATCGCGCCTACGGTTTGGGACAAAAAGGCGTTTTCCAAGATTTCGCCCTTACCCGTGGTGTGCAACAAAACGCCCAAGGGTATGCCAATAAGCGAGGCGATAAACATTGACACAGCCACCATGTAAACCGTTTCGCCCAAGGCTTTAGCGAGAAGCGACATCAATTCGGCGGACATAGCCAATCACCTCCATTTTCAAATCATGCTCGGCAAGATAATCCATGGCCTTTTGCATTTCGTCCTTGTCGCCGGTGATGCCTATTATCATGCGCCCGAAGGGTATGCGGTTTATTTGATCGAGGTTGCCAAAAAGCATGGTACATTCAATTTTGGGGAAACTGCGTATCATTCCCGCGATAACAGGATCGTCGGCAGATTCGCCCAAGAAAATAAGCCGCAGGAGCAAATAACTTCCCTCAACGGGGTCGGAGAAAATTTTGCCGCCACGAAAAGCCGTGGGCAATTCGTTGGACAACAGCACGCTGATAAATTCCTTGGTGATTTCCTTTTGTGGGTTGGTGAATATCTCAACCACCGAACCATGTTCTGCGATAACGCCGTTTTCGATAACCGCAACCTTGTCGCAAATATCTTTTATGACCTGCATTTCATGGGTTATAACCACAACTGTCAGCTTGAGTTTTTTGTTTATGTCGCCGATAAGTTCCAAAATAGATTTTGTTGTTTGCGGGTCAAGGGCGCTTGTGGCCTCGTCGCAAAGCAAAACTTTGGGGTCGCTGGCCAAAGCGCGGGCTATGCCCACCCGCTGCTTTTGACCGCCCGACAGCTGCGAAGGGTATCTTTCGGCCATATCGGAAAGCCCCACCAAGGACAAAAGGGGGCGCACTTTTTTTTCGATAAACTCGTCGTCGCTCCCCGACAGCCGCAGGGGAAAGGCGATATTTTCGTAAACCGTGGCCGAGGACAGCAAGTTAAAGTGTTGAAAAATCATGCCGATATTTTTGCGGGCGGCGCGAAGTTCGGCGTCGGACATTTTCGTCAAATCCTTGCCGTCCACAATAACCTCGCCGCTCGTCGGTTTTTCCAGCATATTTATGCAACGAATAAGCGTTGATTTCCCTGCGCCGCTCTTGCCGATTACGCCGTAAACTTCGCCTTCTTCAATCGTAAGGTTGATGCCCTTTAGAGCGTGAACATATTCTCCGTAAGTTTTGGTAAGCCCGCGCAACTTAATCATACACTCACCTCATTTCATGCAAAAACATCACATACAAAAAAAGTATGATTTATTGGTGTCAATAATACTACATAGGTCGTGCCTTGTCAACAATTCATGCAACACATAGTTACATTCCGTATGCCAATTTTTGGTGTACGGCGAAATCATGAATTTTTGAGCATTGTCCAGCCGTCCTGTTCTTCGATGAGGCCGTCTTTCAGCAAATGTCCCAAGGCGCGTTTGAAGGCGGCTTTGCTTATTTGAAACTTCGCTTTTATTATTTGCGGCGCGGTGTTGTCCCCGTAGGGCATCTTGCCGCCCCGCTCTTTTAGGAAATTTAATATATTTTCCGCATCCGCAATCATTGCTTTTTCTTTTTGCGGGCGTAAGGAGGCGTTTAGCCGCCCATCTTCGCGAATGTATGTAACCCGTGCCGTTATGGTTTCGCCGACGCGGGGGGGCTTGGCCATTTCCCGTCGGTCGATAAAAACAATGTAGCGTTCGTCGCTGAACATAAACGCGCCGCTTTCGGTGAGGTTATACACCGCGCCTTGCAAAGTGTCGCCGATCATCACATTTTCGGCTTTTTTCGAGGCGCGGCGAAGTTCGTCCTCAACCTGCATGGTGACGGCCAACCGCCCGGATTTGTCGGTGTAAAGTTTTGCCCAAACCACTTCGCCGACTTGCAAACGCCCCCGCATACCCGCAAAGGGCATAAAAACCCCCCGCTCCGCGCCGACATCCAAAAACGCGCCGTCCTTGGTGGTGTTTATCACCTTCAGCCTTGCCACCTGCCCTTCACGCATTTTTGGCACACGCATACTGGCGGTGAGGCGGCGTTTTGGGTCAAGGTACAAAAATACTTTCACCGTGTCTCCAACTTTCACCGGGGCTGTTTGTTGGGTCTTATGAAGCAAAATATCGTCGTTGGTGTCGCCGGTCTTGGCATCCAAAAACACGCCAAACTCGCTTTCACGCGCCACAGTCAGCTGTGCCACTGTGCCGGGCAAATATTTTACGGTGTCTTTGTTTTCTGTGTTGTCCATGTTTTGCCTTTAATCCTCGTACAAAGTTTGGGGCGCGTCCGACCACAGACGTTCAAGGGAATAATACTCTCTTGCCTCCTCGCGGAATATATGCGCCACAACCTGCCCGTAATCCACAAGCACCCATTCCCCTTCGCGGTAGCCCTCTTTGTGGCCTAAGGGTACGCCTGCTTCGGCAAGTTCTTCTTCGATATTGTCGGCGATGGCTCGCACTTGGGTGGCCGTGTTGGCGGAGCAAACCACAAAGTAATCGGCGGAAAGCATAACGCCGCTCATCTCCATCACGGTTATTCGGCCGGCTTTTTTCGCGCCGGCCGCATGGCAAATTTTATCGGCTAATTCTTTAGAATCCAATTTTATTCCTCCTGTTATATAAATATCACTCATTGCGGTTGTTTTCGTCAAATTCGCTCAACGGGAACAACTCGTGCATTTTTTCGTCAATGCCCGCTTGGTCGGGCAGCCACATGGTGTCGTCGTCGGCGGCAGGCGCGCCGGGGAGCATCACCGTTTGGGGCGTGTCGCTGGCCAACTTTCTGAGGACGTTGGCTAAATGAGCCGAATCAAAAACCTCCGCGCTGGTGGTTATTCGTTTTTGGAATATATCGGCAATGGCGGGGAGTTTGGGTATGGTTTCAAGCTGTAAAATCTTGGTGTAAAGGGCTTTGACAAATCTTTGCTGTCGTTGCGCCCTGCCCACGTCCTTTAGTTCCGTGCCGCGATAGCGAAGGTATTTTTGCGTGTTCTCGCCGTCTAAGTGTTGATAGCCCTGCTTAAAGTGTATGGAAAGTTCGCCCTCCGGGTCGTCGTAGTCCATGTCGGTTTCGACGTAAAGGTCGATGCCGCCCAAAATGTCAACAATTTCGGCGAAGGTTGACATATCCACGATTATGTATTGATGCACCGACACGCCCAACAACGCCGACACCTGCCGCACCATAAGGGAGGCGCCGCCGTTTTCGTAAAGGGCGGAAATTTTGCTTTGCCCCATCCATGTGTCTCGCGGTATGGTGATAAAACGCAGGCGGCCGGTGTCGTTTTCAAGGCTGGCCAAAATTATGGTGTCTGCTTGGGGTTGCCCGCTGTTTTCGGTGTTTACGCCGTTGTCAATGCCCATTATGAGGACGTTGGTGTAGCCGTCAAATCGCGCATCCGCGCTGCCGCCGCCTCTTTCCTCTATTCGCGTTTTATAGCCTTGGTACATTGTTTGATATTCGTTATAAATATGCGCCGCCCATTGGTAGAAGGTAAAGCCAACGAATATTGTGGCGGAAAAAATAAGGCCAAACACCACGACCACAAAGAGCAAGCGAAAAAAACGCACTTTGCGCCGATGTCGTTTTATTTTTCGTTTGCGTCTTATGTTGTCCCGCGTTTTGTTGGCCATTGTTTCCACCTTATTTTTTCAGCCGCAAATTCGCCAATATTTCGTTTCGGGCGGCAACGGTCATAGGATGAATGGGTTGATTTTTTTCGATGACGAATTTTATTGATTCGCTAAGACCCTTTAGCATCATTTCGTCAAGGGATTTTTCCCGAGCAAATTGCCGCAACTCTTCTGCCTCCGGGTAATCGCGGTTTGGCTCTGTCATATCGGCAAAGTAAATGATTTTATCAAGTTTCGTCATGTTTTCGCCGCCTACGGTGTGCCGCCATATCGCCTGGGTAATGTCCCCGTCGGTTACGCCGTAGACCTCGCCGACAAGTTTTGCGCCCACATAGGCGTGGAGCAAAAGAGGCAAAGTTTCCTCCACCTGCCCAATGGGTATGCCCCGCTTTTTGGCTTCGGCGGGCAAATCTTCGTTTTTGTATTGTCGGGCGCAATCATGCAAAAGACCCGCCAAATACGCCTTGTTCTCGTCAACGCCGAACCGCGCCGCAAGTTCGGCGGCTGTTTCGGCAACGCCCAAACTGTGACGGAAACGATTTTCCTTTAAGCGGCTCTTTAGGGTTTCGGTCATTTCCGCCACCGTCATAATGCTCATAGGTAAAGCCTTTCTTTTTTGATATAGTTTATGACCACGGTGGGCATCAAATAACGGACGGAAAGCCCCTTTTTTATTCGTCGGCGAATTTCCGTGGAGGATATTTCAAGTTCCGGGGTTTTCACAAAAATTATTCTGTCGGCAAGCGCGCCGCCAAAACGGGAGGACAAAAATTTCCTGTTCCACGCCGTACCCTGCCGCATGGCCGCAACGATGTGGCATTTTGCCAAAATTTCGTCCGCGTTGTACCACTTATCCAAATCGTTTGCTTCGTCTGCGCCGATTATAAGGTACAGTTCGCTGTCCTCCGCCGTTTTCTTCAGTTCGTCGATGGTGTCCTTGGTGTAGGATGGACCTTTGCGTTTTAGTTCTATGTCCGACACGGAAAAGCGGGGGTTGTCGGCGGTTGCCATGGTGGTCATTATGTAGCGTTTGGCCGCCTCCGTGATGTTGTTGCCTTGTTTATGGGGCGGCACGGCGGCGGGGATAAAAATAATTTCGTCTAAATTAAGTTCCGTCAAAACCCGGTCGGCGGTGATTAAATGCCCCAAGTGAATAGGGTCGAAAGTGCCGCCCATTATGCCCGTTTTTTTTATGTCAATCACTCCTATACATTGCCAGCAACAAACAACAAGCCGCGCCTACCGCCGCAACAAAAAGCCCTGCCGTCAAAAAATCCGCAATATCATGATGCCCCTTGGGGTTTTGCCAATATTGTCGAAGGGTTTTCATATAGCCCCAAAATTTTTTCACTCGCGAATTTGCCCCTGCCCGTTTATGAGATATTTCACGCTTGTAAGCTCCCTAAGCCCCATAGGCCCGCGGGCGTGGAGTTTTTGGGTGCTGATGCCGATTTCCGCGCCAAAACCAAACTCAAAACCGTCGGTAAAACGGGTGGAGGCGTTGACGTAAACGGCGGCGGCGTCCACTTCCCGCTGAAAGCGTGTCGCGTTGGTATAATTTTCCGTGACAATGGCATCGGAGTGACCCGTGTTGTATTTGTTGATGTGTTCTATGGCCGCGTCAAGGTCGGGTACTACTTTCACCGACAGAATTAAATCACCGTATTCCGTTCGCCAATCTTCTTCCGTTGCCGCCGACAGGTCGGGGCAAATTGCTCGCGCTTCTTCCGAGCCGCGCAGTTCTACGTTTTTTTCGCGCAAAATCTTTGCAATACGGGGCAAAAATTCGGCGGCGATGTTCTTGTGTATCAGCAAAGTCTCCATGGCGTTGCACACCGAAGGCCGCGACGTTTTGGCGTTGACGATTATTTCGGCGGCTTTGGTTAAATTTGCCGTTTCGTCAACGAAGGTATGGCAAACCCCTGTCCCCGTTTCGATAACGGGAACTTTGGAATTTTCGGCGCAATACTTTATAAGCCCCGCGCCGCCACGGGGGATAATAGCGTCGATAAGCCCCCGGCAATTTCCCATTGCCCCCACGGCCTCGCGGTCGGTAAATTCCGCAAATTGCATTGCGCCTTGGGGAATACCCGCTTTAACGGCGGCCTCATTTAGCAAATTAAAAATCGCAAGGTTCGATTTAAGGGCTTCGCTGCCGCCTCGTAACAGGCAGGCGTTGCCGGATTTTAGGCAAAGAGCCATGGCGTCGGCGGTTACGTTGGGCCGCGCTTCGTAAATTATGCCGATTACCCCCAAGGGGACGCGCACCCGGCGAATGTTAAGCCCGTTGGGGCGCAGGGTTTCTAAGTCGCCCTCCCCCACAGGATCCGGCAAAGCCGCCGTTTGCCTTAAACCCTCCGCCATTTGTTCGATACGTTTATCGTTAAGGGTCAGGCGGTCTATGTAGGAAGTTTTGAGGTTTTTTTCTTTGGCCGCCGTCACGTCCTCGGCGTTGGCCTTTAGTATTTCGGCGGAGTTTTCAATCAGCGCCGCCGCCATGGCAAGCAGAGCTTCGTTTTTGGTTTTGCTTGATGCAATCGCCAATTTTCCCGCCGCTTTTTTTGCTTCGGCGGCCTTTTGCCCTATTTTTTCCGCAATGTTATTGTCGCTCATGTTTTTTCCTTTGTGTTTACGCCATTAAAACCATATTGTCGCGGTGAATAACCGTGTCATGAATTTGCCCTTGCAAAATGTCGGCAAAATCTTCGGTTTTTCGCCCGATGATTTTTTGCAGTTCCTTTGCGCCGTAGTTTATCGTGCCGCGGGCAATTTCCCGCCCCGTTTGGCTAAGCACCCGCACCGTGGCAAAGGAGGAAAAATCGCCGTCAAACCCCACAATTCCCGCCGCCAATATGCTTGCGCCGTTGCGGAGCGCGTTTTCGCAGCCGGCATCCACCACGATGTCCCCGGCAATATTTTTCCCGAAAGCCAGCCAACTTTTGCGAATACGAAGATGGGATTCGCGAGCGGGGAACACCGTGCCGATTTTTTCCCCGGACAACGCCCGCCGCAAAATATGCTCTTCGTCGCCGGCGGCAATAAGCATGGTGACGCCGCTTGTCATGGCGATTTTTGCCGCCTCCAACTTCGTCCTCATCCCTCCCGTGCCGCGTTTTGTCCCTGCGCCCCCGGCCATTTTTTCGATTTCGGGGGTCACGGCGGCTATTTCGTCCATAAGTTTTGCCTTGGGGTTTGTTGCGGGGTTATCGGTATATACGCCGTCGATGTCCGACAAAATGACGAGAGCGTCGGCATCCGTCAATGTGGCGGTTATGGCCGACAAGGTGTCGTTGTCGCCGATTTTTATTTCGTCCACGGACACGGCGTCGTTTTCGTTGATAACGGGGACAACCCCCATGGACAACAGGGCAAGAAGGGCGTTTCGCGAATGAATGTACTGATGATGCCGCAGGGAGTTTTCCTTGGTGAGGAGTATTTGCCCCATGGTCTTGCCGTATTCGGCGAAAAATTTTTCGTAAATGTGCATCAACACGCCTTGCCCCACGGCGGCAAGAGCCTGCTTTTCGGGGATTGACGAAGGCCGCGAGGCAAGGCGCATACGCGACAGGCCGGCGGCGATAGCCCCCGATGTGACCAAAATAATTTCTTTTCCTTGGTTAATTTCGTCCGTAACCTCGCGAATGAGCCGCTCTATTCTAAAAAGATTAAGCTCCCCCGTGGCATGGGTTATGGTGCTTGTGCCAACCTTTACGACTATTCGCCGCGCCTCTTTTAATCGTTCTCGTGCCGCTGACATTCCCTATTCCCGCCATTCAAATTCCATATCGCCGATATGGACGGTCATTCCTTCTTTGATGCCGCGTTGTTTTAGTGTTTCGTCAATGCCCTTAAGCCGCCATATATTTTGAAAGCGGCGAATGGCCTCGTCGTTGCCGAAATTCGTCATTGCCACCAATTTTTCCAAGTTTTTGTTGATGACGATAAAATCCCCCGCGTCGTTGCGTTTTATGGTTACGGCATCTTCTGCGTTTGCGGCATCCGCATCGTAAACCTTTGTCTCGTCGGGCGTTTCGTCGGCGGGTTCGGCATAGTTTTCAAGCTCTTGCCCCGTAAAATCAATAAGTTCGCCAAGGCCTTGCCCGGTAACTGCGCTTACCGAAAAAATTCTGATGTTTTCTTTGTCGGCAAGTTCCTTCAGTTTGGGGTAATTTTCCGCCGCTTCGGTTAAATCCGACTTGTTGGCCACCAATATCTGTTTTCTTTTGGCCAATTTTTCGCTGTATTTTTTTAATTCCGCGTTTATTTTTCGGTAATCTTCCACGGGGTCGCGGCCTTCAAGCCCCGACGCGTCCACAACGTGCAAAATTATCTTTGTCCGCTCTATGTGCCGCAAAAAATCTGTGCCAAGCCCCAAACCGTCCGCCGCGCCTTCGATAAGGCCGGGTATGTCGGCCATAACGAAACTTTTTTCGTAGTCGGTCTTTACCACGCCCAACACCGGGGTCAGCGTCGTAAAATGATAATCGGCAATTTCCGGCCGCGCCGCCGACACACGGGCTATGATGCTGGACTTGCCTACGCTGGGGTAGCCCACCAAGCCAACGTCCGCCAAAAGTTTTAATTCCAAAAACAAATTTTTGCTTTCGCCGGGTTCGCCCAATTCGGCAAAAGTGGGGGCGCGGTTCTTGGCGTTGGCAAATTTGGCGTTGCCGCGCCCGCCGCGCCCGCCTTTGGCTATTACGGCTTCCTCGCCGTTTTTGGTTAAGTCCGCCAAAAGTTCCCCCGTTTCTTCGTCGCGGATAATTGTTCCCGGCGGGACTTTTATGATTAGGGGCGGCGCGTTTTTGCCGTATTGGTTTTTAATATCGCCGTTTTCGCCGTTAGCCCCCTTGAACTTACGATGATAGCGAAAATCCAAAAGGGTGTTTATGTTGGGGTCTACGCGAAAGATTATATCCGCGCCGCGCCCGCCGTCGCCGCCGGCAGGCCCGCCCTTGGGGACAAACTTTTCGCGGCGAAACGCGCTTTTGCCGTTGCCGCCGTCGCCGGCCTTAACGCTGATTTTGGTTCTGTCGATAAAATTCATGTTAATTATTCCAAAAAAAGAAGAGCGATTACTGCGCGTGGAGCGCAATAACAGCTCTTCTTTAACTACGCAACTTCACGCATATAATTATCGGGCAACCATTTCTTCACTGGTGTAGACGCTGACCTGACGTTTATGGCGGCCTTTGCGCTCAAAAGCCACCGTGCCGGTCACCTTGGCAAAAAGGGTGTCGTCCCTGCCGATGCCAACATTATGCCCGGGGTGAAAATGAGTACCGCGCTGACGCACCAAGATGCTCCCGGCGTGTACGTTCGTCCCGGCTTGCTCTTTCACGCCCAAACGCTTAGACTCGCTGTCGCGACCGTTACGGGTGGAGCTTACGCCTTTTTTGTGGGCGAAAAGTTGCAAATCGAACTTTATCACTTAATTCACCTTCTTTAATTCAATTTTCACTATGTTGGGGTGCAATTTCTCTATTTCTTGCAAGCCCAAAAGCATGGTTTGCAAAATTGCTTCCGTCAACTCATCGGGCGGTTCTTTTAGGTCAAGTGTCAAATTCCCGCTGTCGGCCTCAAAGTCAAGATCCCGTTCAAGATAGCGGCCGACGCCCAAAAGAGCCGTCTGAGTGAGGGACGAAACGCCGGCGCAGATAATATCCCGACCGTATTCGGCGGTATTGCTGTGCCCCGTGACGGCAAAGCCTTTTATTTTATCCTCTGCCGTCAAAAAAATCTTTGCGTTTATCATGCTTCAATCTTCTCAATGGAAACCTTCGTAAAGGGCTGGCGATGCCCTTGGCGGCGGCGATAGTTGGATTTTGCCTTATACTTAAAGACCAAAATCTTTTTGGCTTTGCCCTGCGCCGCTATTTTGCCGACAACCTTCGCGCCTTCCACCATGGGGCGGCCGACGGTGGTTTTGTCGCCGTCAACCACGGCCAAAACTTCGCCGAAGGTCACTTCGTCGCCTTCCGCGCCATCTAATTTCTCGACGAAAATTTCGTCGCCTTCGGCAACTTTATACTGTTTGCCGCCGGTTTTAATTATTGCGTACATCAAAACACCTCCCTGACAATCTACTCGCCGACACTCGGTAAACCTTCGTTTTTTTAACCTGTGTCGTGCGGTTTGGGAACTTACGCTCTCATAAAGCGTATAATAGCATAACAAGTTTGTTCTTGTCAACGACGGGTTACGGCAATAAAGCAACACTGTGAATGAAATATTGGCAACCTATAGAAACTCCCTTCGTCAGCCCTGCGGGCTGCCACCTCCCCAAGAGGGAGGCTAAAAAAGGCGCAACCAAACCTCCCCTCTTGGGGAGATGCCGCGAAGCGGCGGAGGGGTTACTCGCTTAGCTGAGTAATGGCAACAATTAAAAATTATCATACTGCACATGGGTTATGAAAATTTTCGTCGATAAGAAGGAATTACACACTAAACAGCGAAAGTGATTTCTTTTAGGCGACCTCCAAAAGCTCCCTCTGTCAGCCATGCGGGCTGCCACCTTCCCTCTTGGGGATGTGCCGCGAAGCGGCGGAGGGGTTTCGCGCTCATCCTTGAATAAAAATTCATTAAGCGAGGTTTTAGAGGTTGCCTTTAGATAATTGTGCTTTAATGGGAAAGGAATTTCAATGATAAAATATACCGCAAAAAAGAACGAAACCGTAACGGCCAACGAACGGGAAATGGAGGCGTTGAGGAAAATTTTCCCGTCATGTTTTGCAGACGGCGGGAAAACATTTGATATTGACAAATTTAAGTCAAAAATAAGCGATAAGGTAAACATAACCCGCGACGGGTATGAACTGCGCTTTTTGGGGAAAAGCTACGCCAAACTTTTGGCGGCTCTTGATACGGAGACAATCATCGCCCCCGACGAAGAACACAACAACGCCGAAGAAAACAAAAACAGCCAAAACCTCTACATAAGCGGCGACAACATTGACGCGCTAAAGCATCTTTTGATGTCCTACGCCGGGAAAATAAAGTGCATATATATAGATCCGCCCTACAACACCGGCTCGGACGGGTTTGTGTACAATGACAAATTCAGCTTTACTGCCGAGGATTTGGCGGAGCGTTTGGGGCTTGATTATGAGCAAGCGGAGAAACTTTTGGAATTTACGGCGAAGAAGAACGCTTCTCATTCGGCGTGGCTGTTGTTTATGTACCCCCGTTTGCTTTTGGCGCGGGATTTACTCATCGAGGACGGGGTTATTTTTATTTCCATTGACGACAATGAGCAGGCGAATTTGAAACTTATTTGTGATGAGGTGTTTGGGGAGAGTAATTTTGTAGCGTGTGTAACTTGGCAGAGGAATTATGCACCCATAAGCCTAAAGAATTTTTTTTCCGAAAGTCATGAATATGCGCTTGTTTATGCAAAAAATGTGCAATCACTTAGCTTGAATTTATTACCGAGAACAAAACAACAGAACAAAGACTACAAAAATCCCGACAATGACCCGCGAGGAGTTTGGAAAGTAGGAAACTTAACGGTAGGACCGGCGGTAGAAAAGCAAATATATGAGATTATAGGACCGACAGGAAAATCATTTTTTCCTCCAAAAGGATACTGCTGGAGGTTTACCAAAGAAAAATTTGCGGAAATGAGAAAGGATAATCGTATATGGTTTGGTGCTAACGGAGAAAATTCTCCTGTGCCAAAACTGTTTTTGACAGAAGTTCAAAACGGTGTCACACCAACGACTTTGTGGACACATGAAGAAGCCGGACATAATCAAATTGCGACGCGGGAATTGCGGGATTTATTCGATAGCGCAGTATTTACAAGTCCCAAGCCCGTTAAATATATTATCAGGTTCATGCAAATAGGCACAAATTCCGATGATATAATCCTCGACTTCTTCTCCGGCTCTGCCACCACCGCCCATGCCGTCATGCAACTAAACGCCGAGGATGGCGGCAACCGCAAATTTATCATGGTGCAAATCCCCGAAGATTTGGACGAAAAACTTGCCGCCAAAAAAAGCGACACCACCGCGAAAAATTGCATAGAATTTTTGGACTCGATAAATAAACCCCACACCCTCGACCAAATAGGCATGGAACGAATAAAACGCGCCGCCGCCAAAATTCGCGCCGAACACCCGGACTGCGCCGCCGACCTTGGCTTTAAGCATTACACCATAAAAGAACTGCCCCAAGACACGTTGGACAAACTATATGACTTCGACCCCGATTTTATCGTAGCCGACCAAACAATCGCCGATGCTTTTGGCACAAACACCATACTTGCCACATGGCTTGTCCGCGACGGCTACGGTTTCTTTGCCCATGTCAAGGAGTTGAGCTTTAACGATTACACGGCCTATTGGTGCGAAAACCATTTATACCTTATACCGTCCATCACCGACGAAAAAACCATGACGGACATAATGGACAAATTCGCCGAGGCGGAGTTTAACCCGCAAAATATAGTAATGTTCGGCTATAATTTCACCTATACGCAAATAGAATTTTTTAGGACAAACGCGCAAATACTAAGGGACACCGCGAAGAATTTGGCAGTCAATCTTGACATAAGATATTAGGAGCAAGCAATGGAACTAATCTTGGAAAAAGGCATAGCACATCAACAAGCTGCCGTTAATGCCGTCGTGGAAGCGTTGGAGGGCGTAAGCCTGCAAGACGCTTCCCCCATAGCAAACCCCGTGTTTGACCACAACGACGAACAAATAAAAAGCAACCTTCGCCGTTTGCAGAAGGATTTTTCCGCCGACCGCCTAAACAACGACAACCCCGACACGGGCGAATACCTTAATCTTGACATAAAAATGGAAACGGGGACGGGGAAAACATACGTCTACACTGCGACAATGTACGCTCTTAATCAAAAATACGGGTTTAACAAGTTTATTGTCATTGTGCCGTCCCTGGCAATAAAAGCGGGCGCAAAACAATTTTTGAGCGACCCTTATGTGCAGAAACATTTTGCCGACGTTTGCGGCTACAGGCGAAATATTGATCTTAACGTATTGGAGAGCGCAAAGGGGAAAAAGCATGGACGCGCC
>CAJOQC010000172.1 GCA_905236785.1 uncultured Selenomonadaceae bacterium | reverse complement strand
TTAAGAATGTATCGTCTATGGGTTGGGGCATGGTGTCACCTCGACTTTGTTTGTTGCAGGTATTATAGCATTTATGGCGTAATATGTCATTGTGTCCTTTACCGTTTCACCCGATAAATTCGGCAGGTTTCTTCGCTTCCTCTCTCTTCAAAGTTAAATTCGTGCAGCAGTTCAAAGTCTGCGTCCTTCTTTAAGGCATCGTAAATAAGATGTTCCGTGGTGGTCACCATGGCATAGTTAAAATCATACTTGGCGAAAAAATCCCGGTAGTCCAAAAAGCCAAAATGCAAATCGTAAAATTCGTTGAATATTTCCTTTTGTCGGTTGTTCTTCTTCAAAAAAACCTCGGCACGGCTGTCAATGTAGCACTTTATGCCGCGAAACTCCATGTACGCCCCGGCGTTATAGTCCGCAAACAGCCTAATATCCTCCGCCTTTTCCCGTTGCAGGAGAAAATCCGCCGCCGGCTTAAACTCTTCGCCGTAATCCGCGCCGCCCTTTGGCCGGTCGCCATGGGAAAACGCCAAAAAAACCGCCTCAGCCAGCACCGCTGCCGCCAAAAGAAGCCGCCATTTCCGTTGTCGGGATTTTTCCCTTGAAGCAAAGGCCAAGGGGCAATCCGCCCAAAAATAGGCAAAAGACAAAGAACCGAACAAAAGAAACAGCAATTCGCTCCGCACCGCCGCCATGGTCATATACCCCGTGCCAAGGGTTAAAAGCGCGTATTGAAGGGGCGTTTTTTTGCGCCCGAACATAAAGAGAGCCGCAAAGAACAGCAGGAAAAACAACACGCCGTTCCCGGTGGTAATATCCACGGGGTGCATCTCCGCCACCGAATTGTTTATGACGGCATAGCCGTAGGAACGAACCCCATAGAGCATGGCATCCGTTCCATAAGGGTTAATCAGCCCCGCCGCCGCCGCCGCCAAAAGGGCAAAAATCAGCTTGGCGCGGCTGATGTTTAGCCCCGTGACAAAGAATTTGTCCAAAAAATCAACACGAAAGGAAGCCGCCAGAAAAGGCAGGGGCAACACGAAAAACACCAACCACATGGCCGCATGAAAATTTATCAGCAACAGGGACAAAAGGGGCAAGAAACACAAAACCTTGCCGCCGCTGCCGTTGGCGTAAGAGACAAGGACGAGCATTTCAAGGGAAAGGAAAAACCCCGAAAAAATATTCGGCCGCGGGTACACAAAGGCGATGCAAACAAAACACCCCACCAACAGGGCAATTAACGCCGACAGCCGCTTGTTGCCGCCGCTTGCCTTTAGGCAAAGAAGATAATACGCGCCTATTATGGCTCCGCCCATTATTTTGGACAGCAAAACCAACCCCGCGCAGCCGAAACTTTCGTACACCTTCCAAAATATTAGGCTCGTTCCCCATTGTTGCATGACAAAGGAAAGGTTTTCATGGACGGTGAACGGCTCTGTATAGGGAAAGCCATGGGCTAAGATATAGCGGCCGTTGTTTAGCATAAACCATAAATCAACCCCCATATCATTCCGCACGAAAAAAACGCCCGCAAATATAAACAAAAAGGGCAAATTATCTTTTAGCCATGTTTTTGCCGTCATTTGCCCGCCCCCTTTATTTTATACAGCCTCACCGTCATATCCTCGTCGTACCTTTTGGCCTTGTCCTCAAAGACAAGCTCGAAGTTTTCGTCGTGGGCAAACTCAATGAACCAAAGAGCCTGACAGTCCGTCACAAGGGCATAATTAAAATCGTAGCGCGTCAAAAACTGCCGATAATCAAGACTGCCGTCGAACAAAACCCGATATTCGTGAAAAATTTCCTTCCGATGATTGTTGCTTTGCAAAAAAACCTCGGCGCGGGGGTCTATATAGCACTTCACGCCGCGAAACTCCATATAGCCCCCAATGTCGTAATTTATCAGCAACCGCACATCCTGTGCCTTTTCATGGGCAAGAATATAATCCGCCGCCCCTTTTATGCCGTCGTCTATCCGCACCGTATCCAGGCGCAAAAGGGAAAGGCACAGCACCAAGGCCGCCGCCGCCAAAATTTTTTTTCGCGAAAAGCCGCCCGCCAAAAAATCAAAGCGAAAATCTTTCAGACCATAGGCAAAGGGAAGAGTGCCCAGCAAAAAGAACAAATACAAATTTCTGACGGCGGACAAACTCATGTAGGCCGTCCCCAAAGACAACAGAACAAAATGAAGGGGCATTTTTACCCTTGTGCAAAGAACCGTTGCCGCCAAAATGAGGGCAAAACCTATCGCGCCCACCAAATTTGTAACGTCCAAGGGTTTCATTTCCCCGATTATAAACCTTATGTCCGCATCGCCGTAGGAGTTAAAGCCGTAAACAAGAGCCTCCGCCCCGTAAGGGTTCATAAAACCCGCCGCCGCAGAAACAAAAAGGGCAATAAGCAAGCATTTCGGCGAACCGCCGCCAAAATAAAAATACTTCGCCAAAAACCGCAGGCGAAGGGAGGACACCAAAAAAGGCAAAACAAACAGAAAAAACAGCGGCCACACCGCCCCATGAATATTTATCAACAGCAGGGACAAAAAGGGCAAGGGGAACAAAAAGGCACGTCGCCCCTCCTCCTCGTATTTAATCAGCAGCCACACTTCCAATACGAAAAGCAGCCCCGAAAAAATCTGCGGCCTGTCAACAAAGAAAATCCCCCCCGCCAACGCGCCCATAACCATGGTGAGGAAAACCGCCGGGGAAAAATTGCCCCCCGCCCGCAAATACAAAAGAAACAGCCCAAAAAGAACCGCCGCCCCCACAATTTTCACCAAAACAACAAGACCCGCAAAACCAAACAGGGAATATACTTTCCAAAACACCAACGCCGCCAGCCACTGTTGCATAATCACATCAAGGTTTTCATGAACGGTAAAAGGGTCGGTGCGAGGGAAACCGTTTTCCGTAAGATAACGGCCGTCGTTCAGGAGAAACCATGTATCGTTGCTCAAGGTATGGGAAACAAAGAACAGGCCGTTAAATATGAGAAGAAAGGGCAAAAATTTCTTAATCATTTCCCTTTCTCCTCATGATAATTTTCTTCGGTGTTGACGCTCCAAACGTCCTCACGGGTTTTGTTGCCCCGTATAGCCTCCACCGCCGTCATGGCCGTCAGCATACTGTGATCCATGTTGTTATAGCGGTGTTGGCCGTTGCGGCCGATGCAAAAGAGATTTTCGCCCCTGTCAAGCTCCGCCCGCAACAGGGGAAAATCCTTATAAGCGTCAAAATAGGCGGGGTACGCCTTTTGCACCTTCAGGCAAACCGCGCTTTTCACCGCGTTCTTTTCGATAATGCCGATTTTGACAAGTTCATCTTTGGCCATGTCGATAAAATCTGCGTCGCTCATTTGCCAAAGCTCGTCCCCCTCGCGGCAAAAATATTCCAAGCCGAGCCAAACCGTATGCTCCGCATCTTTCACCATGTAGGGCGACCAGTTGTTAAAAATCTGCAACCGCCCCAATTTAACGTCCGCCTCCTGCACATATATCCAACAATCCGGCACAATCCCCCCCAAGGTTTTAATTTTGGTGGTGTTTTTTATCTTCAGCCTGTCCGCCAATATGCCCACGGTGATAAAATCCCGATAGGGGAGGTTTGCGGCCACCTCCCGCGCCTTGGGGCTTAGAACACCGCTTGGCATGGCGGCGGCAAAATCCGCAAGGGGCATACTCGACAAAAAATAATCCCCGGCGTAAGTTTTGCCCCCCGCCACAGCCGCCGTTATTTTGTAGCCGTCGGCGGTTTTTTCGGCGGCAAACTCCGTCACGGCGCAGCCAAAAACAATTTCGCCCCCCATTTTTTGCACTTCGGCGGCCATTTTCTCCCACAACTGCCCAGGACCATACTTTGGATAATAAAACCGCTCTATTAAGGAAGTTTCCTCCGCCTTTTTGCCCATGGACTTGCGGAAAAAATCCCCAATCGCCTTTATGAGTGACAAGCCCTTAATGCGCTGACTGCCCCAATCCGCGTCAATGTCCTTTGGGGAACGCCCCCAAACTTTTTGGGTATAATCCCGAAAAAAAGTTTTGTAGAGCTTTTCGCCGAAACGGTTTATCATAAAATCTTCAAGATTATTTTCCCGCCGCTTGCCCAGCATGGCGCAAAAGAAACTTATGCCTATTGCCGCCGAATTAAACAGCCCCAAGTTGAGGAGCATATCCAAACTTAAAGAAACGGGATAGGAAAAAAACCGCCGTCTGTAGAGTATTCGCGACACCCTGCGCCTGTTTAGCAAAACTTCGTCTTGAATTTCGGGATCTGCTCCACCTTCTGCAAGTTCCGTTTGGCGGTTTAGGCGCAAATCGTCAAAGGCGGGTTTCCCTTGAAGCGGCAAAAGCTCCTGCCACAGGCTCATAATTTGTTCGTCCTTGGAAAAAAACCTGTGTCCGCCTATGTCCATGCGGTTGCCGTCAAAATTTGCCGTTCGGGAAATGCCGCCGACAAAATTTTCCTTTTCCAAAATAATCGGCTTTATGTCCGTATTTTTCAAAAGCTCATAAGCCGCCGTAAGCCCCGCAGGGCCTGCGCCGATTATTATTGCCCTTTTCACCGCTAAAATCTCCCTTGGCCGCTGCCGCGACAAAAATATACAAAGGCCGGCGGCAAATTCAAAAGTTCAAATTCCGTCCGCACCTCGGAAAAAACTCCGCGAAATTCTTCGTCAAGCCATTTTGAATACTGATACGCCACAAAAATTCCCTGTTCCGACAAAACGTCGCGAACGTTGCAAAGGATTTTAAGGCGCATCTTTTTGTCGAACACGGAAAAGGGCAGGCCGCTGACGATTAAATCCGCCTTGTCGCAACCGCTTTCCCGCATAAGGGCGGGCAAATTCTCCGCCTTCTCCCCGAAAACCGCCTTGGGGAAACTTTTTTTTAGAGCCTTTCGCATGGTTTCGTCCTGCTCAAAGACCAACAGGCGGCAATCCTTCCCCGCCGATTTCGTTATCTGCCGCGTCAAAACCCCCGTGCCTGCGCCAAGCTCCGCCACGCATTTTATGCCGCTCCAATCTATGCCCTTTAGCATACGTTTGGCCAAAAAGCGGGAGCTTGGGGTTACGCCGCCTATTTTGGCGGGGTTTTTCACAAATTTTTTCAAAAAAAACAATCGCGTTCCTATGTTCGGCAAAGTAAATCATTCCTCAAGTCTGTCGTTGTGGTCTTTTCGATAGGTTTTGCCGTTATAAATTCGCGGCCGCGACGAATTATAATCGGCGCTGAAGATGCTTCTTGTCCCGTCGTACTCCTTGACGGCTATGCCCATAATATCCAAAAACGAATGAATCATATCGTCGGTCATATAAGGACGATCCTTCGCCTTAACTATCCGCGCCCAAATATCCGGACAGGCGGCGCGAAAGGCGGGCGAACCCCACACCATAAAGGGAATTTCCGTCTGCCTCAGCGTTCCGTCGTGATAATGCCCCACCCTAAAGCCCACAATTTCCTCGCCGTGGTCGGACAAATAAACAACCAAGGCGTTTTTGTCCTCAAAACGGCGGATTATTTCTTCCAAAACGTAATCGTTATACAACACCGAATTGTCGTATTCGGCGGCAATTTGCCTTGTGTCGCCGTCGGTATATTTTTCCTCGTCGGCGGCGGTGAAGCGGTCAAATTCTTTGGGATAGCGGGCTTTATAAATAAAATGGGTGCCCATAAGGTGAATTACAAAGAAATTTTTTGCGGCGGCTCTTTCAATGGCTTCGTCAAGAATGGGCAAAATCTTTTCGTCGTATTCTATGATATAGTCCTCATAGGCGACTTTGCCGCTGCTTCTAAGAGCGGTGAAGTTCTTTTCGGCGCAACGGTTGGCGTAGGCTCTGGCCACGTTGCCGTAAAGGCCGGAAGTTTCTTGATTTGAAATCCACTCCGTATTATAACCCGCATTGTTTAATATGTCGATTAAATTCGGATAATCGTACCATTTGCCGGGGCTTTCGTTGTTATAGAAGGTAAAGAGCCGCTCAAAGACGAGCATTGTTTCCGTTTGGGGGCTGATGACGTCGGAAAAAACCGCCATGCTACCCTCGGCAACGCGCTCTTGGGCGTAGGGGGTGTTCGGCAAACGGCAGCCGTAGACCCCCATGTGATGTCGGCCGGTGGATTCGCCCACCACGAAAACAACGAAGGGAATATCGCCCTCGTTTTTGATAATATCCGTTTTGTCCGCCTCAATGCTTTCATATATGCTTTTATATTCGGCAATTTCCCGCACGGAGGATATTAAATCCGCCGAAAACCGCAAGGGCGGCGAACAAAAGCCCCCCAACACCGGCATGGTGAACATAACAACATAAATAATGCCGCCGGACAAAAGAGCCGCAAAGGGCATTTTGCCCAAGGAAACCCGCCGCAAAAAGGCAAGCAAAAGGGCAAAAACCGCCCCCATGCCCGCCGCCGCCGCCAAAATTTTCGGCGCGTTTAGGAGCAAAAACTCTTTTACCTCCACCGGGTTGGTGTCAAGCAACAAATTGATGGCGGCCTTATCCGTAACGGAGGAAAATTCATAGAGCATAACCGAATCCGCCGCAAACAGCAAAGCCGCCGCCCCGCCGAAAAGAGCCGCCAACAATCGCGGCAACTTGCCAAGAACCACCGACAGAACAAAACTTTCAAAAACCATACGCAGAAAGAAAAAAACCGCCAGAAGAATTACAAAGTAAAACTCCATATACCGCGCAAGGCTTTTCACCAACAGAAAAAACTGCGGCAAACAGCACACAAAAAGGAGCAGTTTGCCGCCGTACTTTTCCTGCAAATTTTCCGTTGTCTTCTGTAAGTCAATCAAAAAACCGTTCAGCTTATCAATCATTTCTTTGCCCAAAACTTATGACAGCAACCTCATGCTGCTTGCCTGCTCCCTAAGCCGCGCAATCCTGTCGGCGGTTTGGGGGTGAGTGGAAAAAAGGTTCATAAGAGCCTTGCCGCTCCCCGCCAAGGGGTTAATGATAAACATATGGGCAGTGGCAGGGGTTGCCTGTGTCATGGGCATATGCATGGCAAAGTTTTCGATTTTTTGCAACGCCGAGGCAAGATATAGGGGGTTGCCGCAAATTTCGCCGCCGCTTTTGTCCGCGTCGTATTCCCGCGAGCGGGAAATGGCCATTTGAATGAGCATTGCCGCCAAGGGGGCGATGATTATGGTCACCAAAGAGCCGACGATGCCGCCGTTTTCGTCCTCGTCGTTCCTGCCAAGGCCGAATATGGCCGCCCACTGCGCCATGTTGGCAATCATGGATATAACACCGGCAATGGAGGCGGCGACTGTGGAAATAAGGGTATCCCGGTGCTTAACGTGGGACAGTTCATGCGCCAACACCCCCGACAGTTCATTGTAGTCCAAGGCGCGCATGATGCCCGTGGTGACGGCGACAGCCGCATGGGAAGGACTGCGCCCCGTAGCAAAAGCGTTGGGCACTTCGGAATTTATAACGCATACCTTGGGCATGGGAAGCTCGGCTTTTTGCGCAAGTTTTGCCACCAAATTATACAAATCCGGAGCTTCCCGTTCGCCTATTTCGCGGGCGTCGTACATTTTAAGCACCACGCTGTCGCTGAACCAGTAGCTGAAAAAATTCATGCCAAGGGAAATGACAAGCATAATTGCCGCGCCGCCGTTGCCGCCCACGGC
>CAJOQC010000171.1 GCA_905236785.1 uncultured Selenomonadaceae bacterium | reverse complement strand
GAAATCACATCTTCTTCAAAATTGCTCTTGTTCCGCCTTTTGAACTCATTTAGCCAGCTTCTTTCTCGGAAATCGGCTTATCGTCACGGAAACTATTCTACATTTCTTTGCCGATTCCTTCTATTTTCGGATTTTTATGGTTATTTTGTCATTGTCAGGATTTTTGACTTTATTCATTGACATAATGAAACGGCATACAGAAAAATTTCCTCACGCTTGACGGCGGCGGGCATAAGTGATATTCTAAGCCTATGTATTTGCCTTTCATGGCGGGGCAATTTTGCGAATATTCACCATGTTTTGAGTTTTTTGTGTTTTGCTTCAATGTTTTAAGGAGGTCTTTTGATGGTTGATATTACCGATCGCGTGCGAAACAAATCGCTTCACGATAAGATTGTTTCGGCGCAAGAGGCGGCGGCCTTTTTTAAGCCGGACATGAACGTGGCTTGCAGCGGTTTTACCGCCTCTTGTTATCCAAAAGCCGTGCCTATGGCCTTGGCCGAGCGCATGAAAAAAGAACCCTTCACCATTAACCTTTGGACGGGCGCGTCCACAGGGCCGGAGCTTGATAACGCTTTGGCGGCGGTGAAAGGCATAAAAGGACGTTTGCCCTACCAGACAGACACCATAATCCGCCAACAAATTAACGACGGCACTATTGATTATCTTGACCTTCACCTTTCGGAGTCCGCCCAGCTTTCCCGTTGCGGCTACTTGGGCAAAATCGACGTCGCCTTGGTGGAGGCGGTGGCAATTACCGAAGAAGGCAATATTATTCCTTCCACTTCCTTGGGCAACACTGCGTCTTATGTGCAATCCGCCGACGTGGTAATTGTGGAAATAAACAACACACAACCCTTGGAACTTGAGGGAATGCATGACGTATATATCCCCCTCGACCCGCCCAACCGCGTGGAAATCCCCATAAGAAAAGCCGACGACAGAATAGGCACGCCCTTTATCCCCTGCCGCCCGGACAAAATAAAATACATCGTGGGTTGCGACATTCCCGATCATACCCGCGCCCTTTCGCCTATCGACGAAAACTCAAAGAAAATGTCGGCCTACACCCTCGAATTTTTGAAAAAAGAAGTCGAATTGGGGCGTATGCCCAAGAACCTCCTGCCCCTTCAGTCCGGCGTTGGCAACGTGGCAAATGCCGTTATTGCCGGCTTCGTGGACTCCGACCTTGAAGATTTGACGGTGTACACCGAAGTCATTCAAGACGGTATGCTCGATCTTATCGACTCCGGCAAACTGAAATTTGCATCGGGTACGGCCTTTTCGCCATCGCCTGAGGGCTTGGCACGGTTCTATAAGGATATTAACAAATATAAAAAATATATCCTCATTCGCCCGGAAGAAATTTCAAACTCCCCGGAAGTGGTGCATCGCCTTGGGGTTGTCGCCATGAACACCGCCCTTGAAGTTGACATTTACGGTAACGTCAATTCGACCCACGTCACCGGCACAAAGATGATGAACGGCATAGGCGGTAGCGGCGACTTTGCCCGCAATGCTTATCTCACGATTTTCTACACGCCCTCCGTGGCCAAAAACGGCGATATATCTTCCGTTGTTCCCATGTGTTCCCACATCGACCACACCGAACACGACGTGGATATAATCATCACCGAGCAAGGATTGGCGGATTTGCGCGGCAAAGCCCCCCGTGAGCGCGCTTTGGAAATAATAAACAAATGCGCCCACCCGGACTACAAGCCGCTGTTGCTTGACTACTATAACCGCGCCCTTGAGGCCACAAAGCACGCCCACACCCCCCATATCTTGGAGGAAGCTCTTTCCTTCCACGAGAGATTCCTTAAAACCAAGTCAATGAAAAAGTAATTTGTTATGCCAACCGAAACTAAGGAGGAAAATTACAGTGAGCAACGAAAAGATTGAAGCAGGCCTTGCAAAGTACAACGCCAACGTCGAAAAAGCTATCGCCAAATTCCCGGAGCGGGGGCATCTGCCGGAACAGCGTCTTTACACGCCCCTTGACATAGCCGGGGAAAATTACGCCGAAGAAATCGGCTTTCCGGGTATGTACCCATACACCCGCGGCGTCCAGCCCACCATGTATCGCGGCCGCTTTTGGACGATGCGTATGTACGCCGGCTTTTCCACGGCGGAAGAATCCAACAAACGTTATCGCTACCTTATAGAATCCGGCGCAACCGGCCTTTCCTGCGCCTTCGACCTGCCAACGCAAATAGGCTATGACAGCACGGACGCAATATCCGAAGGCGAAGTTGGCAAAGTGGGCGTTGCCATTGACTCTTTGGCGGACATGGAAATCCTCTTTGACCAAATCGACCTTGGCAAAGTTTCCACGTCCATGACCATTAACGCCCCTGCATCGGTGCTTTTGGCAATGTATATCGCCGTGGCGGAAAAACAGGGCGTTCCTTCCACGGAACTTAAAGGCACGATTCAAAACGATATACTGAAGGAATACGCCGCCCGCGGAACATACATTTTCCCGCCGCGCCCGTCCATGCGCCTTATCACCAACATCTTTGAGTATTGCTCCAAAAATGTGCCGAAATGGAACACCATTTCCATTTCCGGCTACCATATCCGAGAAGCCGGTTCTACGGCATCCCAGGAAATCGCCTTCACCATTGCCGACGGCATCGCCTACGTTGAGGCGGCCATTAAGGCAGGGCTTAACGTTGACGACTTTGCGGGGCGGTTGTCCTTCTTCTGGAACGCCCACAACAACGTCTTGGAGGAAGTGGCCAAGTTCCGCGCCTCCCGCCGCGTTTGGGCAAAGGTTATGAAAGAACGTTTCCATGCGGAAAAACCAAAATCTCAAATGCTCCGCGTGCATACTCAAACAGCCGGCTCTATGCTCACCGCTCAACAGCCCAACAACAACATCGTCCGCGTGGCTTTGCAAACGGCGGCGGCGGTAATGGGCGGCACGCAGTCCCTGCACACTAACTCCCGTGACGAAGCCTTGGCTCTCCCCACGGAAGAGTCCGTTATGATTGCCCTTCGCACTCAGCAGATTGTGGCGTACGAAAGCGGTCTTGCCGACGTTATCGACCCATTGGCGGGTTCGTACTATGTGGAGGCCATGACCGACCGTATCGAAAAAGAGGCATGGGACTACATCAAAAAGATTGACGAAATGGGCGGCGCGGTTGCCGCTATCGAAAAGGGCTATATCCAAAAAGAAATTCAAGACAGCGCCTACAAGTGGCAAATGGACGTTGAAAACGGCGCAAGAACCATAGTCGGCGTCAACAAGTTCCATATCGACGAAGAGCCGCCCAAAGGGCTTCTTAAAGTCGATGCGTCCGTGGGCGAAAAACAAAAAGCCAAAGTTGAGGCCATGAAAGCCAAACGGGACAACGAAGCGGTGAAAAACGCCCTTGCCGACCTTAAAACCGCTTGCGCCGACGAAAACGAAAACCTTATGCCCCACATTCTGGCGGCGGTCAAAACCTACGCCACCTTGGGCGAAATTTGCGGCGTAATGCGCGAAGTATTCGGCGAATATGAAGCTCATGTTAATCTTTAATAGACTTTCGATGCGGGAGGAACAGCAAAATGGATAAAAAGATAAGAGTATTGGTGGCAAAACCGGGCTTGGACGGGCATGATCGCGGGGCAAAAGTTGTGGCTCGCGCCCTTCGCGACGCAGGTTTTGAGGTTATTTACACCGGCCTTCGTCAAACGCCGGAGCAAATCGCTGAAGCCGCCCTTCAAGAAGACGTTAATGTGGTGGCAATGAGCATTTTATCCGGGGCGCATCCTCACCTTTTCCCGAAGGTGGTGAACCTTGTCCGCGAAAAGGGCATGACCGATGTGCTGATTATAGGCGGCGGCGTTATCCCCGAAGGAGACATTCCCGCCCTTAAAGAAGCGGGCATTGCCGAAGTGTTCACTCCGGGTACGCCCACTTCGGAAGTGGTTAAATTTATCAACGAGCATGTAAAAGCATAAAAATTATTTTGTAGCTGTGTTTTTCGGACGGCGGCATGATTTTTTGTTGCCGCCGTCCGATTTTTCATAAGGAAGGTGACTGTGTGGATATAGCGAAAGAACTGTTGGCGGGCAACCGTCTTGCTCTGTCCCGGGCGATAACCGCCATTGAGAACGAATATGACGATGCGGCGGAAATCATGAAAAAAATCTACCCCCACACGGGACGCGCTTATGTGCTTGGCATAACAGGGCCGCCCGGCGCGGGCAAAAGCACCCTTACGGACAGATTGGCGCATGAATACAGAAAACAGGGCAAAACCGTGGGCATTATCGCCGTAGACCCCACCAGCCCCTTCACCGGCGGCGCGATTTTGGGCGACCGTATTCGCATGAACAGCCTTACCCTTGACGAAGGTGTGTTTATACGAAGCATGGGTACGCGGGGGAGTTTAGGCGGCCTTTCTCACAAGACAGCCGACGCAGTAAAGGCCATGGACGCTTTCGGCAAGGACATCATAATCGTGGAAACCGTGGGCGTCGGGCAAAGCGAAGTTGACATCGTAAAAGCCGCCGACACAACGATGGTGGTGCTTATCCCCGGCATGGGGGACGACATTCAGGCCATAAAAGCAGGCATTTTGGAAATCGGGGATTTGTTCACCATAAACAAGTCCGACCTTGACGGCGCAGACAAACTCGTCCGCGAGATAAACATGATGCTTGACTTGGATACCTTTATGACGGATTGGCGGCCGCCTATCGTTAAAGTGGTGGCAAGCCGCGGCGACGGCATAGAGGAACTGACCGAAAAGGTAAGAACCCACCGCGAATACATAGAAGGCAACGGCGAACTAAACAAACGCCGCACCAAACGCGCCCGAGACGAGATGATGGACATACTAAACAGCCGCATCGGCAATTATGTCAAAAAGAAAATAGTGGACACCGGGCGGCTTGATGATTTGGTAAACAAAATGTTAAACCGTGAAACCGACCCCTACACCGTTGCCGAAGAACTGGTGGGAGAAATGTTGAAAGTATAAAAAGCACAGAGGAAGTTTGTTACGAAACTATTTTTTCTTTTTCGTGAAATTGGTTGCAAGAAGTAAGAGAAAAATTCATTAGAATTTGTAAACATATTTTTCAAAAAAGAAAAAAGTAAAGAAATAACATATTATTTGAAAAATGCAGGGATTTTTGGGTAAACGGCGAATAAGACCTAAGATAAGTGTTTCTATACGGAAGTCAAAGCACCAACAGTGTGATAATTTTGGGGAGGTAAACAAAATGTTCAAAATTTTGGGAGTAGACCATATCGGCATCGCCGCCACAGACCTTAAAGAAGTGGGCGCGTTTTGGAGCGAGGCTTTAGGCTTAGAGTCCACGGGCGAAGAAACCGTCGCCGAGCAAAAAGTGACCACGGGCTTTTTCCCCACCCCCAACGGCAGCGAGATTGAGCTTTTGGTGGCCAGCGAAGCCGGTTCTCCCATTGAGAAATTCATCGAAAAAAACGGCGGCAGAGGCGGCATCCAGCATATAGCCCTCAGAGTGGACAACCTTGAAGCGGCTCTTGCGGACTTAAAGGAAAAAGGCGTAAAACTCATTGACGAAAAGCCCCGTAAAGGCGCGGGCGGCGCAGATATTGCCTTTATCCACCCCAAAGCGACCCACGGCGTTTTGTTGGAACTTTGCCAACGGGGCTAAAATTTTTCGCAACGACAAATTTCTCCTTTAGGAGGGCTAAAAATGGAGAGTTTGCACGGCCTTACCAAAGGCACGGAATTAGAACCCATGGTAAAGGCGATAATGACTGCCGAAGCCAACGGCACCATGATGTACTACGCTTTGGCGCGCCTTGCCGAAGAGCAAGGATTTAGCGATGCGGCGAAGGACTTTATCGAAGCCGCCAATCAAGAAGCGGTTCACGCCGGGTTTTATGCCACGCTGAACGGCAAATACCCCAAGGACTTTTGGGAACTTGTGCGGACAGTGCAAAAGGCGGAAATCGGCGGCGAAGCGCAGGTAAAAGCCATGGCGGACAAAGTTCGCGCAGCGGGTTTTGCGGCGGCGGCGGACGAAATGGAAGTATTCGCCAAACAGGAAGGCCATCATGGCGTTGTTCTAGAGAAACTCCTTGAAAAATACAAGCCCGAAAAGGCCGAACCCACAGGACAAAAGGTTTACGTTTGCCCCGTTTGCGGCTATGAGTATGTAGGGGACATAAACGCCGAACCAGACGATTATGTTTGCCCGTTATGCAATCAACCAAAGTCGGCGTTTAAGGAGAAGGAATGACGCGAACCGAACAAAACCGCATGAGCATGGAAAAATTTGCCCAAGCGATAAACACAAACGATATTGCCCTTGCCGAAGAACTTATCGACGAAAAAGCGGAGTTTAGCACCCCTGTCTCGCCGGAAAAGTTGTACGGCGGCAAGGGATATATGTCCGTAGTGGCGTTTATGCGGCAAAGTTTTTCGGATGTTCGCTGGGATATGCGCGACATGGCGGCGGAAGAAGACAAGGCAGCCGTGTATTGGACGTGCAGCGGCACTCATGACGGCGAATTTATGGGGCTTGCCCCAACGGGGAAGAAATTTTCTTTCAGCGTGATGAATTTTTATTATTTTAACGATAAAGGGAAAATCATAAACGACGTTGCCGCCGAAGGGCTTATCGGATTATTCCGCGCCTTGGGGCTGGCAAAATGATTTTCAAAGAGCAACACAGGAGGTAACACATTGGCGACAGTTCAAGAAAAAATCGAGCTGATGAAATCAAAGAAAGAGCATATCAAAGAGGGCGGCGGCGCGGCGCGTATTGCCAAACAGCATGAAAAAGGCAAGATGACCGCCCGCGAACGTATTGAGATGCTCTTTGACGAAAACACCTTCGTCGAACTCGATATGTTTATGAAACACCGTTGCACCAATTTCGGGCAGGACAAAAAAGAACTGCCCGGCGAAGGCGTTGTAACGGGTTACGGCACCATTGACGGCCGTTTGGTTTATGCCTTTGCCCAAGACTTCACCGTCGAGGGCGGTTCCTTGGGCGAAAAACACGCCCATAAAATCTGGAAAGTTATGGACTTGGCCATGAAAATGGGCGCGCCATGCGTTGGCATAAACGACTCCGGCGGAGCGCGTATTCAAGAGGCTGTGGACGCTCTTTCCGGCTACGCGGGTATTTTCTACCGCAACACTGCGGCCTCAGGGGTCATTCCGCAAATTTCCGTCATAATGGGGCCTTGCGCCGGCGGCGCGGTTTATTCCCCGGCCATTACCGACTTCATTTATATGGTGAAAAACACCAGCCAAATGTTCATAACGGGGCCGGCAGTTATTAAGTCCGTCACGGCGGAGGACGTAACCGCCGAAGCCTTGGGCGGCGCAATGACCCATAACACCAGAAGCGGCGTGGCGCATTTTGCGGCGGAAAACGAAGAAGACTGCATAAATCAAATTCGTTATCTTTTGTCATTCCTCCCCAGCAACAATATGGAGGACGCACCCATTGTGGAGACGGGCGATGACCCGGACAGGCAGGACGAGAGCCTAAACACCGTAATTCCCGACAACCCCAACGCGCCCTACGATATGAAGGACGTTATCCGTTCCATTGTCGATAACGGCGAATTTTACGAAGTTCATGAGCATTTTGCCACGAATATAATTTGTTGCTTTGCCCGTTTTGACGGCAGAAGCGTGGGCATTATCGCCAACCAGCCGAATGTAATGGCAGGTTGCCTTGACGTTGATGCCTCCGACAAGTCGGCGCGGTTCATTCGTTTCTGCGATGCCTTTAACATTCCGTTGGTGAACCTTGTGGACGTGCCGGGCTTTTTGCCGGGCGTAGACCAAGAACATAGCGGCATTATTCGCCACGGCGCGAAGATGCTCTACGCCTACAGCGAAGCCACTGTGCCGAAAGTCACGGTCATCACTCGCAAAGCCTACGGCGGTTCGTACATCGCCATGTGTTGCCGCGAATTGGGCGCAGATCAGGTGATGGCATGGCCCAGCGCGGAAATTGCTGTTATGGGGCCTGCCGGCGCGGCGAACATCATTTTCCGCAAAGACCCGGACAAAGACCAAAAAACCGCCGAATATGTGGAAGAGTTTGCAACCCCCTACAAAGCGGCGGAACGCGGCTACGCCGATATGGTCATTGAGCCTAAGGAAACCCGCCCCCTTATCATCACCGCGCTTAACGCTCTTGCCAGCAAGCGCGAAGTGGGGCCGGCCAAAAAGCATGGCAATATTCCCCTTTGATTGATTTGGAGGTATTTCATCATGAACGAACATAAAGAACAGTTACAGCCCGAAGTCGTGGCGGCAATAACCGCCGCTGTGCAGTCCATGATGGGTACGGAAGTTGTCGCGGTTAAGATTAAACGTAGCGATATTTGGACGATTGCGGGCAGGAAACTGCGCTGATATTAACGGATATTAAAGTTCACATTGGAGGTACAAAGGCATGAAAAAATTTAACATCACCGTCAACGGGACGGCTTATGAAGTAGAAGTGGAAGAAGTAAAAGCAGCAGGCGGCGCGCCAAAAGCCGCCGCTCCCGCGCCCAAAGCCGCAGCCCCCGCGCCTGCGGCAGCTCCCGCCGCGCCCAAGAAAGCCGCTGTTGCCGCAGGGGCGGGCGAACATTCCATTGACGCGCCCATGCCCGGCAAGATTGTAAAACTTGTGGCCAGCGAAGGCCAGAGCGTGAAGGCCGGCGAAACCCTGCTTATTCTTGAAGCCATGAAGATGCAAAACGAAATTGCCGCCGACACGGACGGCGTTATAAAGAAATTCAACGTTGACGCAGGGCAAAGCGTAAAGGCGCATGAGTCCTTGGTGATTTTGGGCTGATACTATGTTTCAATTAAAATTGGACAATTTTAATTGAAGAACCGCAAGTTAACTTGCGGTACTCTATGTAAAGTGTAATGATGTGGCGTCGGAAAATTTTCCGACGCCACATTTTTGGCTCTATAATAAATGTTGTGGTGTACTGCTCATACTACTCTCAGCTATAAATTTTATTTCTTACTGAGAGTGTATGAAACGCAACCCTATCCCGAACGTATAAATCAAATTCTTTCTGTACTCTCGGAGCGTACTATAGATTACGGGCAATATTACAACAACGAGTACTACCGTTTGCTCGACGAAAACAACGCACAGGTGAATATGCACCCCGGCATCAAGGGATTGGTTGCCGAGACATTTATACTTGGCGCAACGATAATTTCCTCAAGATCAAAAGCAAATCGAATACTTTCTTGAAGTTTAGTTCGTTCCACCGTGATAATGTCATCACTTTTTCGGGACATTTTCAAAAATGCTTGCAATAAAATTTTGCTCATTTTTTTGATAAATGCACCTTCAGCACGAACTTTGGCAAGGCCATGAGCCTCCCGGCGCGTTTTGGTTGCATAAGGCCGCGAAAGAGCCACTCAAGCTGCGCTTTTTGCATCCACAACGGAGCGCGTTTTACCGCTCCCGCCATAACGTCCAATGTGCCGCCCACGCCGATTGACACGGGGACGCCCAATTCCTCTTTGTGCCGAAAAAGCCATTTTTCCTGTTTGGGTACGCCCAGAGCGGCGAAAAGTATGTGGGGCTTTTTTTCTTTTATGTCGGCGATGATTTTCTTCTCTTCCTCCGCATCAAAGTATCCGTCGTGAACGCCGACTACGTTTATCCCCGGATATAACTTTTCGGCTTTTTCCTTTGCCTTTTCGGCGATGCCCGGCGCAGAACCGAAAAAATAAACGCGATAATTTTTTTGCGGAGCATCCTTTAACAATTCCTGCGCCATATCAAACCCCGCCACGCGTTCTTTCATTTCGTACCCCAAGTGTCGCGCCGCCCACACCGTCCCCGCGCCGTCGGGCACGACAAGTTGCGCCGAATTTAGTATACGCATAAGTTCCGCGTCGCGGCCTGCGTTCATTATCATTTCGGCGTTGGCCGTCGCCACCAAGGAAGGCGCGTTTTTTTCTTCGATGTAGCTTTCAACTTGCGCCACCGCCTCCGCCATGGTCACGGAATCCACGGTTACTCCCAAAATATTTACCCTTTTTGTATTCTGTTCCATTTTGTCGCAAACTCCTATTGCCAAAACAAAAACCTTCCATAGTATAACAGTGAAAAGACCGCAAAACAAGATAAATTTCGCAAGCGGCAGGAATTATCCCCAACTTGTCGAATAGGAAAAGCAGGTTCAGCAATAAGTCACAATAACCGTTTTGGTTTTGCATAAATCATACGAGGAGGAATTTTTTATGTTTCGCACTCAACCTTTCAACATTCGCAACAACGCCGAAAAAGGGCGCGAGGTTTTGGAAAAAGTTTTCGACGCGGCAATGGAGCAGTCCTTTCACCCCTTCGGCAAAGTTTCGGGCGCATTGTCCTCCTTCAGGGTCGATGTGATAGATGCCGACGATAAATACGAACTTTACGCGGAACTTCCCGGCTTTAACAAGGACGAAATCACCGTTTCCTACGACGAAGGCAACCATCTTGTGATAAGCGCCCAAAGAATCGACGACGAAACGGAGGAAGAAATCAAATATATCTGCCGCGAGAGAAAACGGGGAAAATTCGAGCGGGAATTTTACGTTGACGACATTGTGTCGGACGAAACAACGGTTTCTTTTGAAAACGGGCTGTTGCACATCACCCTTGTCAAAGAATCCGCCGACAGCGGCAAGAAAATTTTTGACATAAATTAAATACGGCAGGATTTAATCGTCAAAACAGAGAATAGTTATCGTTGCAGTACTTAATTTACGCTTGGAGGTTTTTACATGATGGACGAAAAGGATTGGGCTTCCTTTAAGCAAAAGCTCAAAGCCAAAACCGAGATAGACCTTGATCTATATAAAGAGCCGCAGATGAAGCGCCGTATCGGCAATCTTGTCACGCGGGCGAATATGGATTCTTACGTCAAATACTTCGACGACGTGGCAAAAAACAAGGACACCTTTGCCGAGTTTATTGAGTACCTCACCATAAACGTGTCGGAGTTTTTCCGTACGCCGGAAAAATTCTCCAAACTTGAAACCGACGTTATCCCCGATTTGCTGAAGCGTTCGCCCAAGTTGAACATTTGGAGCGCAGGTTGCTCCATTGGCGCAGAGCCGTACTCTTTGGCGATAATAATGAAGGAAATGACCCCCAACGTGCGGCATCGCATTTTGGCCAGCGACCTTGACATCGAAATTTTGGCCAAGGCCAAACGGGGCGTGTACATGGAAAACGAAATAAAGAGCATGGCACCCGCCAGAAGATCGAAATATTTTGACGTGGTGGACGGCAATAAATTCGCCGTAAAACAGGAAATTAAATCTTGCATCGAGTTTAAGCGGCACAATTTGTTGAAAGACCCCTTTGAAAAGGGCTTTGACCTCATTCTTTGCCGCAACGTGGTCATTTACTTCACCGAAGAGGCCAAGGAACAGCTTTACACCAACTTCTTTGAAGCGTTAAAACCCGGCGGTATTTTGTTCGTCGGCGCGACCGAGGCGATATTAAACTTCCGCAAAATGGGCTATACAAGTTTCCAACCCTTCTTCTATCAACGCCCGCTCGCTTGATTGCGGTGAACAGGTGGTGAAAACCGATGATCGCAAACGCCTCCGTTGAACAGATGGCGCGTGAGGATTTGCGGCAGCTCCAAACGGAGCGACTGCGAAAACAAGTTCATTGGGCGTACGAAAAAAGTCACTTTTATCGGCACAAATACGACGAAGCGGCCATAAGCCCCGACGATATAAAATCCCTTGAGGACATAACAAAACTTCCCTTTTTGCGGTCTACGGAACTACGAAGCATTGATTCCTTGGATTTATTGACCATGCCGCTTTCCTCTATATCGCGGTTTAACTACGTCCAAGAGATGACGGGGGAAATTACGAAACTCTACACTGGCGGCGATGTTGCCAAAAATGTGGAGATGCTCACGCGGACTTTGGTGGCAAGCGGCATCACCAACGCTTCCAACGTCGGCTTGCAGGGGGATTTGTCCGACAGCAGGTTTTTGGATTTGCAGTATGCCCTTGAGGTGATTGGGGCAATGGTTGTTCCTTTGGGTACGGATTATCGGCATTGGTTGCGCCTTATGGAAATTGTTGGCATGGACACGTTAATCAGCACGCCGCAACTAATCATGCAACTGATTATTCAGCTGCAGGCCACGGGCAAAAACATAGTTGATTACCCCATATCGAAGGTTATTTGCCTAAACATGAACACAATTCAAAACCCTTTGCAACAACACATTCACGACCGAATGCACACGAAGGTTTATAACCTTTACGCGCCGCCGGAGGTTGGTTTTGCGGGCATTATTTATCAGTGTTCCCGCCATGTCGGTCATCATGTCAACGAGGATTATTTTTACCCGGAAATAATTGCCTTTAACAGCAACGAGCCGGTTTTGGACGAAACCCACATGGGCGAGTTGGTTATAACGACGCTTGCGGCGGAAGCCATGCCCCTCATTCGCTATCGCACGGGGCAAGCCGTAAGCCGCATTAAAGAGCCTTGCGAATGTGGGCGAACTTTTGTGAGGATAGGTACGCCTTTTAGTTATTTTTAATCACGATTTTGTTAAATGCCGCAAAGAAATTTGCGGTGTTTGTTTTTTGGAGCAAATTTATGCGTTTTATTCATACCGCCGACTGGCATTTGGGAAAATCCTTGCGGGGGCATCCCCTTATTGACGACCAAGAATATATTTTGCGGGAATTTTTGCGCCTTATAAAAGATGTAAAACCCGACGCAATAATCATGGCCGGGGACGTGTACGATCGCGCTTTGCCCCCGGTGGAAGCTACGGAACTTTTGAATGAAGTTTTGACCAAAATCGTCCTTGAGGAAAAAGTAAAGGTTTTGATGATAGCGGGAAACCATGACAGCGGCGGCAGACTTGATTTCGGCAATGCTCTTTTTGAGCGGTCGGGGCTTTTTGTGCGCGGCACGGCTGACAGGGAACTAAAGCCCGTTGTTCTTAACGATGAATACGGCGAAATTTATTTTTCTCTCATTCCTTACTTTGACCCTACTGAGGCGCAACACATTTTTAACATTTCCGAGCGGCCTACCTTCGACGAGGCGAACTTTGCCGCCGTGACGGCGGCAAGAAAACATATTCCCCAAGGCAAAAGAAGCGTGGCGGCGGCGCATCTTTTTATGGTCGGCGGGGTTTCCGGCGAATCGGAGCGCAGTTTGGCGGTGGGCGGCGCGGGGAACGTAAGCCCTCAATGGTTCGCCGATTTTAATTACACCGCCTTGGGGCATCTTCATGCTCCTCAACGCGTCGGCGCGGACAAAATTCGCTACAGCGGTTCGTTGTTAAAATATTCCTTTGACGAAGTGAACCAGAAAAAAGGCGTTTTAACAGTGAATATGGACGAAAAGGGGGCGGTTGCCGCCGAATTTGTTCCTCTTACGCCCCGTCGCGATCTTTGCATAGTCGAAGGTCAAATTGAGGACATACGCGCCGACCGCGCAAAGTACCCCGTATCTGACGATTATGTTTTTGTGCGTCTTACGGACACGGCGGCGGTGATTAACGCCTATGACAAATTGGCGGCGGTGTATAAAAATTTATGCGGCATTGATTTTGTGGGCATTGATTACAACGAAAACATCATTGACAGCGAAAATATGCGGCAAGACCTATCCGAAAAGGAACTGTTCGCCGATTTTTACCGCGAAGTCACGGGGCAAGTCTTAAGCGACGACCAAGAGAACATACTGAAGGAATGTATCGAAAAAGTTTACCGTGATGAAAGGACGGGGTGAGATGAGACCGTTGAAACTTTCCATGTGCGCCTTCGGTCCTTATGTCGGCGAAGTAAGCATCGACTTTGCGGCAGAGTTGACAAGCGGAATTTTTTTGATTTACGGCGCAACAGGCGCGGGGAAAACCACCATACTTGACGCAATTTGTTTTGCCCTGTACGGCGAAGGGAGCGGCCTCGATCGCAAGGCGAAGATGTTCCGCGCCGTTGCGGCCAAAGACACGACAGACACATGGGCGGAGTTCACCTTTGCCCTCGGCGAACGGGTGTACCGCGTGCGACGTTCGCCGGAATATACCCGCCCGAGCAAGCGCGGCAACGGCGAACAGGTGACGAAAAAAGCCGCCGCCGCCCTTTATCGCGTGGACGGCGACGAAGAAAAACAACTTGCCGCCCGCCCGCTTGAAACGACGGAAAAAATCGAAAATTTTCTTGGTTTTAGATGCGAAGAGTTTCGTCAGGTGGTTATGTTGCCCCAGGGTGAATTTAAGAAACTTCTCATGGCGGATTCAAAAAGCCGTCGCGAGATAATGAACGTACTTTTTAGAACGGAATTTTACCGCAGTCTTACCATGCGCCTTAAAGAATACGCCAAGGAACTTGCCGCCGAAAATGCGCGACTTGAAGAACGCTGCAATATTCTCCTAAGACAAACGGAAACTGCGGACGCAAACGCCCTTGCCGCTCTTGTGGAAGAAAAAAAGGCGCAACTGAAAATACAGGCGGAAAACGCGAAAAATCTTGAGAAATTGCACCGCGATGCCCAGGACAATTTGCTGAAGGGGCGGCAAATCGGCGATTTGTTCCGTGAACTTAACGCGGCAAAAAAACTTGTGGAGGATGACGAAAAAAAATCCGCCGACGTAAAAAAATACCGCGAGTTGCTGACGGCGGCGGACAAAGCGGCGCGGTTCTTTGACAGGGAAAACACAATAGACGCGCTGAAAAGGGAGCTGACGGAGCAACAACTTGCCCTAAGAGAACTTAACCGCGCAACCGCTCAAATTGCCGAAAAATTTGCCGCCGCGCAAAAAAAGAACAACGACGAGCAAAAAAAATTACCCCTGCAAAAAGAAAAGGAGGCGCGGTTGCAAGACTTGCTTCGCTACCAAAAGAACGCCGCCGCGCTGAATGATGCTCGCGAAAACTTGAAAGCAGCCGAAAGGGTGTACAAGGAAAGTCTTTCCCAACAAGAAAAACTTGAAACCAAATTCCAAAGCCAAATTTCCG
>CAJOQC010000170.1 GCA_905236785.1 uncultured Selenomonadaceae bacterium | reverse complement strand
GGGGGATTGCTTATCTGTAAAAAAGCAACAATGATTTATTTTATGATTTATTTTGTCTTTATAAGTGTTCCATTTGCATGGTGACGGCTGTTTTTATCAGCACAAAAATAATCAACCCCACCAAACCGATTATCATAAGAGCTGTTCTTAATTCCCAGTTTGGCCCGTCGTCCGGGGCGGATTGCCCCAACGGGTCTGCCCCGTATTGGTTTTTACCTGTTTTGCCCTTGGCAAACAAAAGATAAAAACCGACAACGCAACTTACTGTTGAGGCGATAATTTGATCGGGACGAGTGCCGTCTGCGCCGGTATAACCGCCCAAAACAAGAGTCATTCCGCACAAAAAACTTAATACCGCCAAAAACGAGCCGCGATTTAGGTCGTGAAGCCGCCGCACGTCAAGGCAATATTGGGGAACAAGAAAAATCATCAGCACGAAAGTGTATGCATAAGTAAACCGTTCGTCAACATTTCGCCCTTCCGCAACGAAAAACAACATCGCCAAAAGCATGATGAAGAGAAATTCCATAACGCCTATGATGAAAAATCTTTTTAGATAACGTTTTCTGTTAAGGCGACCGTCGGTCTTTAGAATAATTTCTCCCAAGGTTTTGTCCGGCGTGTAAACATCGTCGGGCGAAGTCAGGAGGTTTGCGCCGCAAGCGGAGCAAAAATGCGCGCCGAAATTATTTTCCGCGCCGCAGTTTTGACAGAACATGATTTCTCCTTAAAATTTCACCGTCTGCGCTTTCGCAAGAAATTTTCGATGCGGTTTAACGCTTCGGATATTTTATCCGTAGAAGTGGCGTAAGAACAACGCACATGACCTTTTCCCGATTCGCCGAAGGCACTCCCCGGCACAAGGGCAACGTGTTCGGCTGTCAAAATTTCCTCGGCAAAGGTGTTGTCGTCAAGCCCTGTTTCTTTTATACTGGGGAAAATGTAAAATGCGCCCTTAGGCTCAAAACAGTTAAGTCCCATTTTGTTAAAGCCGTCGTAAATCAAGCGGCGGCGGCGGTCGTATTCGGCCACCATTTTGTCCTTGTACTTTTCGCCGCGCCGCAACGCTTCCACGGCGGCCATTTGCGCCGTAATGGGGGCGCAAAGCATGGTGTACTGGTGAATTTTGGTCATGGCCGCGCTGATTGTTTCGTTGGCGATTGCGTAGCCGACGCGCCAACCCGTCATGGCGTAGGCTTTGGAAAAACCGTTAAGCAAAATCGTCCGTTCTTTCATCTTGGGAAGAGCGGCAAAACAAACAGGCTCGCCCTCATAAGTCAAATCGCCGTATATTTCGTCCGATATAACGATAAGGTCATGCTTTTCGGCAAAATCCGCCACCGCCAACAAATCTTCGCGGGTCATTATCGCGCCGGTGGGGTTGTTGGGGTAGCCGATGAGCAAAACTTTCGTTTTGTCGGTGACGTGTGCTTCAAGTTCGGCGGCGGTTACGCGAAATTCGTTTTCTATTTTCGCCGCCACGGGTACGGCAACGCCCCCCGCCAAAGTGGTGCAGGCGGCATACGAAACGTAGCATGGCTCGGGGATTAAAACCTCGTCGCCCGGGGAAAGAACGGCGCGAAGAGCAATGTCCAATGCTTCGCTGACGCCTACGGTAACAAGAATTTCTTTGTCGGCATCGGCGGCAAAATTAAATCTTCTTTTGTAATGAGCGGCTATTTCGTCCCGCAACTCCTTCATTCCGCGGTTGGCGGTGTATGAAGTGTACCCCCGTTCCAAGCCGTAAACACAACTTTCGCGAATTGTCCACGGAGTAACAAAGTCCGGTTCGCCAACGCCCAAAGAAATAACGTCCTGCATTTTGGCGGCTATGTCGAAAAATTTTCTTATGCCCGAAGGCGCAATGGCATTTACCGCCGGAGAGAGCCTCTCTTGCCAATTTATTTTGGTCACGGCGACACCACCAGCCTTCTGTCGGCTTCTTCGTCGCCTATGATAATGCCGTCTTTTTTGTAGGGTTTTAGCATGAAATGACTTCTTGTGGCGGTTACGCCTTCGATTGTCGAAAGACGGGTAGCAACAAAGTTAGCCACATCCTTTAACGATTTTCCTTCTATTATGACTAGCAGGTCAAAACTGCCGCTCATAAGATAAACCGTGCGTACCTCATCGAAACGATAAATTCGTTCGGCGATAGCGTCAAAGCCGACTTCCCTTTGCGGAGTTAAATTTATTTCGATTATTGCCGTCACGGTATCCGAACCGAATTTTTCCCAGTCAATGAGGGTGTTGTATGACAGGATTATTTTGTTTTTTTCAAGTCGTTTAATTTCGTTTTCGATTTCGTATTCGCTTTTTTTGAGCATTACCGCCATTTCACTTACGGGGCGACGGGCATCATGTTCAATCAGTTCCAAAAGCTCGCGCATAAAAATACCTCCTAATTTCTTCTACGAAATGAAAATATACCAAAGCGCGGGCGGCATGGCAAGAAAAATGTTTGCAGGAAAAAACGTCTCTGCGGCGAAGTATTACCAAGCTGACAATCCTTTGTAATTTTCGGGGGGAGGATAATCATGGCAGACAAAGAAAAACTAAACGAAGAATTAAAGAACGTTGACATGGGCAAATACTCCAAAGAATATTCGGAGGCGGGGCTGTGGGACAAAATAAAAGACAACGTGGGTTCGGCGGGGCTTAATCTCATATATAAAGCGTTGCAACTGTTTTACGTCACCGAATCCCCGAATTGCCCAATGAAAGTGAAAGCGGGAATTTACGCTGCCTTGGGGTATTTCATAAGCCCTGTTGATTTAATTCCCGATTTTACGCCCATTGTCGGCTACGCCGACGATGCGGCGGCGATAGGCATGGCGCTCTTGTTAGCGCAAGCGTACATTGACGAGGACGTAAAAACCAAGGCAAAAGTTAAAATTCACAATCTTTTCGGCATGAAAGCCGTGGAAAAATTAAACAAAATGAACGACGAAGAAAATGCGGGTTAATGTTTGGCGGAAAGGACGAGCCGTAATGAAAAAGCAAATCTTTCTGTTGTTGTCGGTTCTTGTTTTGTCGTTTGCCGTCGGTCTTTTACCATGCGCGGCGCAGGGGGATGCATACGTTAAATTTGACACGGACGAAGTGGCGTTAAAGGAAGGCAGCGTGACCATGTCGGGGCATTTTACCAACAGCGGCGACAGCGGCGTTACGGTGGTGAATGCCAAACTTGATGTCACGATAAACGACGACGACGGCGTTCTTATTTGGTATGACGAAGGCGAATTTGAAAATCTTTCGGTGTATGTCCCCGTTGACGAACCCGTTTATTTCAGTTTTACTTTTGAAAACGACGATTGCCCCGATTACGACGGGGTAATTCACTGGTCAGTGAACAATATTATTGCATGGCAATGAGGTTTTTCAAATTTTCGCCCTGCCTTGCCAATGAGCCCATGTTGTGCTATTATCAGTCGGTGCAATGTTGCGCGGCGACATAAAAATATTTTTCGAGAAAAAAGGGAATTTGCTGCTTTACGGCGAAATATATCTTTTAAGTCATTGTCGATATTGTATGTGAGGGGTGAACTGCGTGATTAAACTGACAAAGTTTAATTCGGAGGCTAATCAAAAGGGCGAGTTTGTCCTTAATGCCGAAATCATAGAAACAATAGAGGAAACTCCCGACACGGTGGTGACGCTCACCAACGGGAAAAAATTTATCGTTGACGAGTCAATGGACGATATTGTGCGCCGCGTGGTCAAGTACAAACGGGCGCTCAGTAAGCAATTTTAATTTATACGGAGGAAATCTACATGGCTGATGAAGAAAAAGAACAGCCTGAGGGCGAAGGCGGCGAGGACGAACAGCCCAAGAAGAAAAAGCTCCCCATGACCGTCATCCTTATAGTGGTGGGCGTGATAGTCGCATTCCTTTTGGTGGGCGGCATCACATATTTCATGGTAAGTAAGCTCGTGGGCGATATGGCCGCAGGCGGCGGCGGAGGCGGCGGCAACGCAGGCGGCGGAGGCGGCGGAGAATTTCGCCACAGCGACCCCGGCGTATTCGTAAAACTCGGCGACCCCAAAGAGGGCATATTGGTGAACGTCGGCGGAGCTAAGGCCGGCAAGTACCTAAAGACAAGCATAATCATAGAGGTTAATCCCGAAAAGAAAGAACTTCTCCAGGAAGGCAAAATGGTGCCCATGGCCGAAACGGTGATTTTGGACACAACAATGCAGATATTGCGTTCGTCGAGCCTTGAAGAGTTCGATGCCGACAAGCAGGATGAATTGAAGAAAAAGATAAAGGAACAACTCAATCAAAAATTGGGAATGGGTTCTATTTATGATGTTTATATCACCAGCTTCCTGCTTCAATAAACGCCGTAAAAGGAGAAGGGGGGGCAAGGCTTGGCAGAGGACGTATTATCTCAATCCGAGATAGACAAGTTATTATCTGCTTTGTCGGAGGGCACGGTGTCCGCCGACGAAATGAAAGTGGACGAAAGCCAAAAGAAAATAAAAACTTATGACTTTAAGCGTCCCGATAAATTTTCAAAAGACCAGATACGAACGCTTTATATGTTGCATGAGAGCTTTGCCCGCATGTTCAACACCTATCTTTCGACTCATTTAAGAACAATGGTCAGCGTTGAAGTGGCTTCCGTGGAACAGCTCACTTATCAGGAATTTGTGCAGTCTTTGTCCAATCCGAGCGTCATAAGCGTTTTGGCTGTGCCGCCCCTAAAGGGCAACATAATCCTTGAGGTCAACACGGAAATTGCTTTTGCGTACATTGACCGCGTATTCGGCGGCGAGGGTAAAGTGGGGCTAAAACCTCGTGTCCTCACCGAAATCGAAGAAGCGGTAATGAAACGATTTGTGACGACGGCCATGAATCAGTTAAAGGAATCTTGGCAAAACGTTGTGGAGTTCTTCCCAAATCTTGAGGCTACGGAATCTAATCCGCAGTTTACTCAGATTGTGCCGCCCAGCGACATGGTGGTAATCATCACCATTCAAATGAAGGTGGGCGACGTGGAAGGCATGATGAATATTTGTATTCCCTATCTTGTCCTTGAACCTATTATGCCGAAGCTCACAACTACTTTCTGGGTGGCGGCCTCTGTAAGCAAAGACGACAACCCTTCCCAGGTTGATGTTCTGCAAAGGAAGATTGAGCGGACGAAGGTGCCTTTTGTCGTTGAAATGGGCAGGATAGAAATTTCCATACAGGAATTTTTGACTTTGGGGTTTGGCGATGTGTTGCAACTTGATACCAAGGTTGATGACGAATTTAAGTGTATGATTGGTACGCGACCCAAATATTATTGTCGCCCCGGCACGTTCGGGAAAAAAATGGCCGTACAAATAACCGGCATTGTGAACGAAGGAGATGAAGAAACCGATGAGTGACGATATGATCTCGCAGGAAGAGATAGACGCTCTTCTTAATGGCGGCGCCATACCGTCAGCGGACAGCGATGCGCCGGCAGCGGATGCGCCGGCTGCGGCATCTGACAGCAGCTCATCTGGGGGAGATGACATAAGCGATGCCTTAACGGACATTGAAAAGGATGCCTTGGGCGAAATAGGCAACATTTCGATGGGCAGTGCGGCAACCACTTTGTCCGTGCTGTTGGGGCATAAGGTTTCCATTACGACGCCTACGGTGTCGGTGGCGACGATGAGCATAATAAAAGAGCATTATCCAATGCCTTATCTTATCGTCGAAGTCGGCTATACAATCGGTATCAACGGCAACAATGTTTTGGCCATCCAAGCGCAGGACGCGGCGATAATCGCCGACTTGATGATGGGCGGCGACGGGACGAACCCCGACACTGAGCTTAATGAGATACACATGAGCGCAGTGGGCGAGTCCATGAACCAGATGATGGGGACGGTGGCAACGTCTTTATCGACGATGTTCAACAAAAAAGTTGATATTTCGCCGCCGAAAGTAAACCTCATCGATTTAAGCACCGAAGATAAGGTAACGGAAATCGTTGGGCAGGACGAACCGATTTGCCGCATATCCTTCCGCATGGAAGTTGATGGTCTTATTGACAGCGAGATTATGCAAATTTTGCCCCTTGACGTGGCAAAAGAACTTGTTGAAATAATGATGAACGCCGGAGCAGAGCCGGCGGACGAACCTGAACCTGCGCCCGCGCCTGCACCGGCACCTGCTGCCGCGCCCGCGCCTGCCGCAGCACCTGCTCCGCAGCCTGCGCCACAGATGCAACAGCCGCAGATGATGCCCCAGCAACAGATGATGCCGCCTCAGCAAATGATGCAACCGCAGATGATGCCGCAGCAAATGATGTATCCCATGCCGCAACAACCTATGGCGGCGAACGTTCCGGTGCAACCGGCGATGTTTATACCTCTAAACACCGAGCCGGTGCAAGTGAACGATGCCAATATTGGGCTGATACTCGACGTTCCTTTGCAAGTTACGGTGGAATTGGGACGCACCAAAAAATCTATCAAAGAAATTTTGGAACTTACCAACGGATCTATCGTGGAGCTTGATAAATTGGCGGGCGAACCGGTGGATATACAGGTAAACGGCAAATTCTTGGCCAAGGGCGAAGTCGTTGTAATCGATGAAAACTTCGGCGTTCGTATCACCGATATAGCAAGCCCTGCCGAACGGGCGGCGAAATTACAATAAAACATAGGGTATTTCCCAAGGCGTGATTGTTCAAATTAAAATTCTTGAGTATTCGCGCCGTATAATATATAATAATCCAAAGGTGAAAAATTTTAAGACGAGGAGAGATGTAACATGGCAGTACGGGTTTTGGTTGTGGACGATGCGGCATTCATGCGAATGATGGTAAAGGATATTCTCACCAAGAACGGCTATGAGGTCGTGGGCGAAGCCGAAAACGGCATGAAAGCTCTTGAAAAGTATCAGGAATTAAAGCCCGATCTTACGACTATGGACATTACGATGCCGGAAATGGACGGCATCAGCGCGGTCAAAGAAATTAAGAAAATCGATCCGAACGCCAAAATTGTTATGTGCAGCGCAATGGGTCAGCAAGCGATGGTTATCGAGGCCATTCAGGCAGGGGCGCGCGACTTTATCGTGAAACCCTTCCAAGCCGATCGTGTGCTTGAGGCTGTTCGCAAAGCAGTGGGCTGATGACTAATTTTAAGCGGGGGCTGTTTGTTGTCGGTGTTTTTCTTTCGGTGTCGGCTGTGTGTGTGGCCGCGCCGGAATCCGGCGGTTATCTCGCCGGTTACGAGAACACGACTCCTCAGCCTTCCGCTTTTTCATGGTGGTCTACTGCGGCGTACATTTTAAGCTTGTTGGCCGTGTTTGTGTTTGTCGCTTTAATGGCTTATGTTGCGGCAAGGATTTTCGGCGGCAGATTCGGTAAGGAGTTTGCCCAAAATGCCGGCGGCAGGGTTTTATACAGTTTGCCCCTTGGTCCAAAGATGTCGGTGTGCGTAGTTGAAATTGCCGGTCGGTATCTTTTGTTGGGGGTCACCGAACAAAATGTTTCTCTTTTGACGGAGATTGAGGATGCCGAAGAAATCGAACAACTGATGAGGCAAAGTTTGGCCAACGGTTTTGAAGGAGCAATGTTTTCGCGGCAGTTTGGCAGTTTGGCGGATTTGATGCAAAAGATACCGCCTTTTTTTCGTAGCGGCAAATAATTTTTGATTTTGGGAAGTGTATTACTTGAGGCGACGGCATAATCTTTGGTTTTGGGGGATTTTTTGCTGTGTTATGTTATCGGCGGGGCAGGCTTTGGCCGCGCCGCTTCCCGATGTAAATATCAGCTTGGGTTCGACGGAAAATCCTCAGGACGTTGCGGTTACTTTGCAGGTAATGGCGCTTCTTACGGTGGTGACACTGGCGCCGGGCATTTTGATGATGACAACCTCCTTTGTGCGGATTGTCGTGGTTATAGGCTTTTTGCGAAACGCCCTTTCGACTCAGAATGTTCCGCCCAACCAAGTTGTTATCGCCCTTTCGTTGTTCTTGACTTTTTATATTATGTCGCCTTATTGGAGCGCGGCCAACGAAAACGGATTGCAACCGTACCTTGCCGGGCAAATTACCCAGGAACAGGCACTAAAAAATGTTGTCGACCCCATGCGCGAATTTATGTTCAAGCAAACGCGGGAGTCGGATTTGGCGCTCTTTGTCAATCTTGCCGACGACGAACGGCCGGAAACTCAAGACGATGTTTCGACGTTTACCCTTATCCCCGCGTTTATTATCAGCGAGTTAAAAACCGGCTTTCAAATCGGGTTTATGATATACATACCCTTTATCGTTATTGACATGATTGTGGCCAGTACGCTTATGTCAATGGGTATGATGATGTTGCCGCCGGTTATGATTTCTCTGCCCTTTAAAATTTTGCTTTTCGTAATGGTGGACGGTTGGCATTTGCTTATTCGTTCTTTAATAACCAGCTTTAAGTAGCAAGGGGGCTTTGGATGTCGGGGGATGTCGTTGTTCAGCTTGCTCATGAGGCGTTGTTTATTGTTCTTATAATCTCCGCGCCCATGCTTGGCTTGGGGCTTATCGTCGGCTTGGCGGTCAGCGTTTTTCAGGCCACCACGTCTATACAGGAACAGACATTGGCTTTTATTCCGAAGATAATTGCTGTTTTTGTGGCGATACTTATTTTTGGACCATGGATGCTTCGCATAATGGTGGGCTATGTTACCAATATATTTGTAAATTTGCCTCTGTATATCGGTTGATTGAAATTATTTTTTTAATTCTTAGAGGTCGGCTCGTGGATTTTTATAATTTGTTGGAAAGTCATGTGGCGATTGCGTTGCTCTTGTTGACAAGGGTCAGCGGAATATTTGTTTTGTCGCCCTTTTTCGGCAGTCTTAACATTCCCATGCAAATTCGTGCCGCTATTGCTTTGGTTTTTTCAATCGTAATTTTCCCGGTGGTTGATGCTTACGAAATTGTTTATGCGCCGCCTTCCATATATATGTACGCGGCGGCTTTGTTCGTCGAATTTTTTGTCGGTTGGCTGATTGGTTTCGTGTCGTATGTTTCTTTTGCCGCCATTACCATGGCCGGCAAAGTTATGGATATGCAGGTGGGTTTTGCCATTGTCAATGTTATGGATCCGACTTCCGGTCAGCAGATGCCGCTAATCGGAAGTTTTCTTTATAATTTGGCGATTATCGTTTTTCTTGTTACCAACGGGCATCACATGATAGTTGCCGCTTTGGTGGAAAGTTTTCGGGTTGTGCCGATTTTGGGGGCGAATTTTGACAATTCTCTTTCCATGATGATTGCCGATTTTACCACGGGAATTTTCATCACGGGAATGAAGATAGCCATGCCCGTCACCTTCGCCATTCTTTTGACCAACGTGGGCTTGGGCATTTTGGCGCGAACCATGCCGCAGATGAACATATTCGTGGTCGGCATACCGATGCACATAATGATAGGGCTTACGGTGCTGGCCATGGTTATGCCCTTCTTTGTAATGTTTTTGGGTGTGTTGTTTGATGAAATGTACGGACATATATCCTTGGCGGTCAAGGCCTTGCAACCTCTTGTTGCTCAATGATTTTGCCTTTGACCTTCAGCTTTTTGCCGACGGCGAAAAGACCGAAGAGCCTACGGCAAAAAAGCGAGCCGACGCAAGGAAAAAAGGACAGGT
>CAJOQC010000169.1 GCA_905236785.1 uncultured Selenomonadaceae bacterium | reverse complement strand
TTCCTGTTGCAAAGAAACAAAAAAAGAGAAAAAGAAAAAACTTTAATGAATGGGAATATTTACCTTTTACGGTATAAACATTCTATATACATTTCATTAAAGTTTTTTCTCTTTTTCTTTTGCTTCTTTTTCTCTTCCTTTTCAAAGAAAGAGAAAAAGAAGGATTTTCTATAACCTCAACGCCCTGCCATTAGGAAATTATCGCTTCCCATGGCGCGGGCTTCTTTTAGGGCGGCGAGGGCTTTTTCCGCCACTTCGTCGTAGGTTTTGCCGTCGGTGGGGGCTATGGCCACGCCCACGCTGACGGTTACGCGAAGATTTGTACCCTCAACGGCCACCCGTTTGGCGCTGTCAACAATTTGTTGGGCTTTGCGCTCCACTATTGCGCCGTCGGTGAAGCCCGTCATGATCACCATAAACTCGTCGTTGCCAAAACGCCCCACGCAGTCGCTGGAGCGGAAAAGCCGCTTTAATATCCGCGCAAACTGCTTTAAGGCCAAGTCGCCGCAAACCTCGCCGTAATCCCGGTTCACTTCGCCGAAATTGTCTATATCCACGAAGAACACGGCGTTAAACTCGTCGGGGAGCATTTGCTCTATATTGGCGATGGCTATGCACTCGGCGGCGGCGCGGTTATAAAGCCCCGTCAACACGTCCGTTTCCGCCTCGCCTTTATATTGCGCCCGGGAAAGGCCGAGCATCTGGTCGCGAGCCTCCAAACGGTCGTTTAGTGTCTGGGCTTCTTCAATGGAGATAAGGTCGTCCCGCAACTTCAGGATGTCGCTTATGTCATCTAAGGCCACCACCACGCCTAAGGTTTGCCCCTCCTCCTTCACGAAGGACACTTTCACATGGAGGCTTCTTTGTTTCCTGCCGTCGAAGAAGGGAACGATTTTTTCATGGGACACATTCTCGTCGTAAATAGCGTCAAGAATTATCCTGTTAAACACGTCGTTTTCCGCGTGTTCGCAAAAAGCCTGGACAAACTCAAAACCCACAAGCTCGTCTTCCTCCTTGCCCAAAAGGGACAGGGCGGCGCGGTTGGCAGCCGACACCGTCCCGCCTTCGATGTAAAGGGCAGCTTCCCCCATTGCCTCAAAAATTTTTCCGTAATCCGGCATAATATTCAACTCCTATGTTATGTCATTTTATTTTTCCTTATGGCAACCTCTAAAAACTCCCTCCGTCAGCCCTGCGGTCTGCCACCTCCCTCAAAGAAGGCGGCTTCTCCAAAAGGAGGGTGTCGGCGCAGCCGACGGGAGTAGGTATAAAAGCGAGCTTCTATAGACGCCCTCAAACAAGAAAAATCCGTGCTTATTATAACGCTATTCGTTATATTTTTCTACAGGGAAATTTTGTTCCGTCAGTATGGCGTGTGCCATGCGGCACATTCTGCCGACAACGCGAACGTTATGCACCCGCAGAATATCCGCCCCGCGCATCATGCCCACCACGCAAGCCGCCCCCGTGGCTTCGTCCCGCTCCTTTGTCGGCAGCCCCAAGGCGTCGCCGATAAAGCGTTTGCGGCTCGCCCCCAAGAGCATGGGGTATATTTCCCCGTTAATTTCCTTCAGTTCGTTAAGGCGATTTATCAGCAGGAGATTTTCCGCCGTATCCTTGCCAAAACCGATGCCGGGGTCAAATATGACATTTCGGCGGGGCAAATTCGCCTCGTCGGCAAGATAAAGGGCGCGGCGGAAAAAATCCTTGACGCAATCCATAATGCCGCCCGCAGAAGACAAATCTCTGCGGCCGTTGTGCATTATTACCATGGGCAGGTTAAACCGAGCGGCGGTTTTAATGGTTGCGGGCGCGCCCCCTTCGCACACGTCATTTATCATGTGGACGCCAAGTTCGGCGGCAAATTCGGCGGTTTCGGCATGATAGGTGTCGATTGAAACAGGCAGGAGGCTTTTTTGTATAATAGCGGGCAAAATGGGTTTTAACCGCGCAATTTCTTCTTTGGCGGCGAGGGGTTTTGCCCCCGGCCGCGTGGATTCTGCCCCTATGTCGATTATATCCGCCCCCGCCGCCGTCAGTTCGAGCAATTTGTCGACGGCGCGTTTAACGGTCATATCAGCGTCGCCGTCGGAAAAGGAATCCGGCGCAAGGTTAAGTATCCCCATTATTAAAGGCCTGCCCCCAAGGACAAGCCTTTTTTTGTCCGCAAAAACAAATTCGCGCATCATTAGGCCAAGTTCTCCGTTTCACAGCCAAAATCGCAATAATCGGCGGCGGCCTCCTGCGCCCATTTGGCGCGAAGGCGGGAAAGGACGCTTTTTACGTCCTCTTCTTCCACGTTGGTCAATATGGCAAAAAACTTCGTTGCCCCGTTTTGCATAACGCAATCACCCCGGCGCAAAGACCCTTTCAGCATATCG
>CAJOQC010000168.1 GCA_905236785.1 uncultured Selenomonadaceae bacterium | reverse complement strand
GTGGCAGCCCGCAGGGCTGACGGAGGGAGTTTTTAGAGGTTGCCTTATATAAAAAACGTTCCTAAAGACTTATTACCGTCTTTAAGAACGTCTTTGTTCAAATATGCTTATGAAATTTCGTCGGCGGAAAAACTCCAAACAAATAATGTTGTCACCGACATTTTTTATGCGCCGATTTTGCCGCCTGCGCCATACATTTTTATGGGTTCGGGGTTGTCGGCTATCTTCCATACGCCGCAGGGGCATACGCCGGCGCAAATGCCGCAGCCTATGCACTTATCGGGGTTTGATACGTATTCCCATGAGCCGTCGGCCTTTTCGTGTCGCGAAATGGCCTTTTCCGGGCAGGACTCAAGGCACATCTTGCAATCGCGGCAAGTGCCGCAACTTACACACCGATCTTTGTCCGACAGGGCATCGCCCAAACACTCGCCATGGCATTTTTCAAAATAACCCAAGGATAAATTTTCGGCGGGGACTGCTTCCTTTTGCGGATACGGCGCAAAATCTTCGCCCATGACAAAACGATGGGCAAAATACGCCGCTCGTTTGCCGTCGCCGATAGCGTCGGTCAACCGCCCCGGCTTTATGGTGTCACCGGCGGCAAATACTCCGGGGAGGATTGATTTATCCCTATTCGGGACAAGCCACTCACGGAATTTTTTGATGTCCGCATTCTCCGGCAGATAATCCAATATGGGAGCTTCGCCGATTGACACAATCACCTGATCGGCTTTTATAAACCTGCCATCATCGGCGTACACGCCTTCGGGGGTTATTTTCTTCGTGACGAAGGGCCAGACGAGTTTGCCGCCCAATTTCTCAATGTGGGCTATTTCATGGGCGAAGGCGGCGGGCTTTTGCACATCAACGGCCACAACGCTCTGTGCGCCCATTTCGTACACGCCGCGGCAGGTGTCCATGCCGGAGTTGCCGCAACCTATAACCACCACGTTTTTCCCCGTGGCAGGTTTTTCGCCGCGATTTAACTTCTTTAGATAATCTATGCCCATGGTGAGATATTCCGTTCCTTCCCATGGGAAATAACGGGGTTTATGGCCGCCGGTGGCAACAATTACCGCGTCGTTGTTCCCGCGAAGAGCGGCAAATTTATCCTTGTCAACATGGCAGGATGTCTCAAATTTTACGCCCAAATTCTCAATGCGTTTTAATTCTTCCTCCAACAGTTCATGCGCCAAACGCCCGCGAGGGATTACCTGTTCCATTTTGCCGCCGATATGTTCCGCTTCGTCATAAACCGTCACTTCATGCCCGGCTAAGGCAAGTTGCCACGCCGCCGAAAGGCCGGCCACGCCGCCGCCTACTACGGCAATTTTTTTGCCTGTGGCGGCTTTTTTGGCAGGGGAAGCAAGATGCGCCGACGAAAGCCCCAACGCGCCTATTTGCACCGGGGAATCCACCCGACCCCGCGAACATTTCTCCATGCACGGATTGGGGCAAAGAGTGCCGCACACCGAGCCGGGAAACGGCGTATAGTTTAGAACAAGTTTTAGCGCGTCGTCGGTTTTCCCTGCCCGCAGAAGGGCAAAACGTTTTTGCGTGGGTATGCCCACGGGGCAGTTATATTCGCAGGGCGCGGCAAAGCGGGCGTTGTCCCAGCTTGGGACGCGCAAACGGTACAGCCCCGTCGTCACCGTGTTGTTCACGGCAAAATCGTCGTTGGCAACGTCCGAGAAAATGCCGCCCTTCACCCATTCCCGCAGGCGAAAATCCTTCATGGAAAATTTCACCGCGCTTTTTTGTTCGTCGGCGGCAAGGGGGCGAAGTTTCTTCCATTCGTTCCACGCCGTCAAGCGGTCAAAAAGTTCCTCGCGGCCGATTTTCGCCAAAAACTGCGGCAAGCCGCCCCGGATAAATTCCGCATCCGCTTCGTCAAGAGAAAATGCTCCGATGTTTTGCGGAAGCTCCGGCAACAGGCCGCGCACATACACAACGCCGCCCACCATGCCGACGCATGGCCGTTCGCCAAGCACCGAAGAACGTTCCTCCGCATCAACGCCGCAAACAATACCGTAGCCGCCGCCCATAAACTCGAAGGAAAAAGAGCCAACGTTCTTTAGCACCCACAACTCGGGGTTTTCATACAACGGGTCATGTTTCATCAGCGAGCCGGTACGAGTGCCTGCCCTGCCGCCGATAAAAATTTTGCCGCCGGAGGCGCAATGCCCCGCCGTGTCCCCTGCATCGCCTTTTACGGTGATGATGCCTCCGGCGTTCAGCCAGCCGACATCCGCCGCAACCGAACCGTCGGCCACGATTTCCGTGTTTGGCAGACACATAGAACCCAATCTTTGACCTGCGTTGGTGACGTGAAAGCGCAATGTTTCGCCATGGGGATGCCACAGTGGGCCGCCTATGTCATGTTGGCCGGAGGCGGCAATTTCAAATTCCGTCTCGCCCTCTTGCACCGCCGCCGACAGCCTGAGCAACAAATCTTGCGTAGACATACGCTCATGCCCTGTCATTGTATCTATCTTTAACACGCGCCTACCTCCTAACAAACGTATCCTATACCGAGCTTATTTGCAATGTTCGCGTCGGTTGACACAAGAGCGTCGCTTCTTCCGACGGGCAAAGAGCTGTTGCCTATGGGTGCCATGAGTTTTTTTAGTTCCGCGTCGAAAGCAAGGACATAATCCACGATTTTTTGCGCTCCTTTGTCTACGTCAAGACGCTTCACAAGGCGCGGGTTCTGCGTGCAGATACCCATGGGGCATTTGCCGGTGTTGCAGGCGTTGCATCGCCCTTGTTCGTTGCCCACGCAACCTAAAAGTTGAATGAGGATTTTGCCCACGAACACGCCGTTTGCCCCAAGGCAAATCATCTTAAAAGCATCCGCCGCCGCATTGCCGGTCATGCCGATGCCGCCGCCGCCGTAAAGGGGTATTTGTCCCGTTAAGCCTTGTTTGGCCGCCGCAAGATAGCAGTCGCGAATTTTGGACACCACGGGATGCCCCGTGTGGTCAAGGGAAATTTCGTTGGCCGCCCCCGTGCCTCCCTGTATGCCGTCAATGAAAAATCCGCCGCAAATTTTGTATGGGTCGCGCAGAAGATTGTTATACACCGAAACTGAGGTAGAGGAGGCGGCGCATTTTATCGCCACGGGAACGCGAAAGCCAAAGGCGGCGTTCATCGAAAGGTGCATTTTCTGCACGCTTTCTTCAATGGAGTAAAGCCCTTGATGATTGGGCGGCGACGCAAGAGTCGCCCGAGGCACGCCGCGAATTGCGCCGATATGTTCCGCCACTTTTTCCTTTTGCAACAAGCCGCCGTCGCCGGGCTTTGCCCCTTGACCGATTTTTATCAGTATGCCCGCAGGATCGGTTTTCATGTAAGGCATGGCCTGAATTATTCTGTTCCAGCCAAAATGCCCCGATGCTATCTGAATAATGAAATATTTAAGATACTCGCTTGTTAAAAGTTTGGCCGGCATACCGCCTTCGCCGCTGCTCATGCGAACGGGTATGTCATACTTCTCGTTTAAGCAGCCGACGGCCATGGCGACGGCCTCCCAAGCGCGGGTGGAAAGCGCGCCGATGGACATATCGGAAAATATAAGCGGATATATCCACCGTACCGGCGGTTTTTTTCCTTTGACGGTCAGTTTCCCGTTTTCGACTGCAAAGGGGAGTTCCTTAGTTCCAAGCACTCGCCCAAAGGGAGCGCGAATGTCAAAGGTGTGCCGCGCCGCGTCAAGAGAAGGGTCGGTCATTTGCGATATGCGCCCCACAACAATTTTATCGAGGGTTCGTTCGGCGTTTAGATTGGTGCGGCCGCCCCGCTTAATTGGGCCGGAATCCCGCGAAAGAAGCGTCCGTCTTGCATCGGGATTTCTGCGCGGCATAATGGCGTTATTGGGGCAAACTTTTTGACAAATGCCGCAGCCGCGGCAAAAATTCGTAAGGCTTGCCACTTGCTTTATAACGGGTCGCGCCGAATGTTTATGTACCGGCGCGGGCGTATTTTCTTCGGAGACGGTGATGTCTTGGCGACGTACGGCGGCTTTTATCGCGCCGAAGGAGCAACTTGCCACGCAACTGCCGCACATGGTGCAACGTTCCGGCTTGTATTCGATTATCCAGTTTAAGTCGTTTACGCCGATGTCCTGCGTCTTTACTGCTTCCATCTCGTCACCTCCAACTCATTGTCGATTAGGACGACCTCCCGCTCGTTGGGGTAAATGTCGCGGGTTTGGTCGCGATTTGGAAGTATTTCGTTTATGCCGCAAACTTCCGAAGAAATAACCGCCATGTTGTCGTCGCGCCCCACCACGACAGGCCGCAATTTTTTTGAATCGCAACAAGTAATCATATTTCCGTCGGGCAAAACGCCGATAACGGTATTTGGCCCGTTAATTTCAAGATTAGCCAATGATTCGCGGATACCCAAAAGAACTTCGCGGTCGTCGCGCCGATTTATTTCCTCAAAGGGCAACGGGGTTATGGTGTGTTTATAATAAACCAAAGGCCATTTCAGTTCATGGTGAACATAATGAAGTGTATTCAAAAAGCATTGGGAGTCCGATTCAAAGCCGATATAGCCGCGATGCAGGGAACTTTGAAAATTCTTGTTTTTCGTGTAAAAAGTGTTCTCGCCGTTGGCGCAAAGGGTGTAGCCTTGAAGGAAAAAAGGATGCGCCGCATAGCGAACAATGTCATAATTGGTATTTTGTCGGCATTGGGCAACGACAGACTTTGCCGCCAAACAGCCGTTGTCCTCCCAAAGGCGAAAATAAGTGGCTATATCGCTGGGGTCGCCTATTTCCTTCAGGGTCAAAACGTCAGGCCAAAAAGAATAAACATAGCCTTGATTATCCTTTTCCAAAATTTTCCGCAAGGCCAAGCGAGTGTCAAGCAAAAGATTTTCCTTTTCCGCTTCCGTCATCAGCGCGGCATCTTCCGGGTAATCGTAGTTTCTAAAGACGTAATAGGGCATGGCTTGTATGTCAAGCCCCGGTTGTTTGTTGGGCACAGGCAACCATTCGGCAAGTTTGGTGAAGTTATGAGCGTCCATGTAATCTTCCACCAAGCGGTTGCCCTTTTGTGTGCAAACAAGGGACAGAAGGGGTTTATCTTTATAGGGTGAAAAAATGCCGTATAAATCCTGCATAACCATGGCAAAGCCTGAGTTGTCATGCCCTTCCTGTTGCGGCAACATGAGCCGCAACACAACCGAAGGTTGCACCGGCGTTTTGCTCTTTATCGAACCTATCCTACACAATGGTAATCTCTCCTAACACAAATTCTACAGCGGCGCGACGACTTCCGTGAAATAAATTACCGTCACCGTGTCCTCGGGGCTTATGCGACGGTTGTAAATATGTTCAAAATCCGTTATCAACGCTTCGCGGGTGCTTATGTCCGGGTTTTGGTTCTCTAAGTCAATAGTGCTTAACGTACCCATGGTTTTAACCCGCACTTTGTCAAGATAGGCGGTGTAGAGCTTTTCTTTCGGCTCGCCTTCTTGCCCCGCCGTAATCCAAACCACCGAACCTTCGGGGAATGTGCCGCTTACGTCCCCAAGGCGCACGGTACATTTTTTTCTGCGTTCCATGAGCATCTTTTTGTGTTTGCCTGCACGGAAATTAAGCGCCATCATAATTATCAATCTCCTTAGCAAATACTTGATCAACAAGAATTTGTACTCTTTGATTTTGCCGTGATTATTGCTTCGGCCACTTTTTTTACGGTGAGGCGTTTCTTCATGGCATACTTTTGTATACGGCGATAACTTTCTTCTTCGCTGATGTGATACCGCTCCATAAGTATGCCTTTGGCGCGGTCGGTGAGCTTTCGCGTCGCCAAGGCTTCCTTTAACTCTGAAAGTTCTTCCGCCAATGCCTTCATTTCCCGCCAACGGGAAAGGGCAATTTGCGCCGTCGCCAAAAAACTCCGCTCGTCCACCGATTTATTAAGACACGCCAAAACGCCGGACTTTTCGCGAAAACTTGCCAACGGTTTCGTAAAGGACGTAAGAAGAAGCATGGGCGCAAGATGTTCGCTTGATATTTGCGTCACAGCCTCCGACGCTCCCGGCGCGTCCATGTCGATTATCACCAAGTCAGGGGCAAATTTTCGCGTGAGGGCGATTGCCTGTTTGCCGTACCGCGCCTCAATAAGCTGCGCGGGGAAATTGGCTTTTTGCAAAATTTCCCGCGCAAGGGCGCGAGTTTCCTCAATCACGATTTTGACTGCAACGGCGGGCATAAGAACCACCTCGCGGTTATTGTAATTATCCTTAAAAATTTTATCAATACTACCGCATCATGTATATCTGTATACATGATGCGGCAACGCCTGAAGGAAGATTATAAGGGGCATATCTAAAAACTTGCTTTATACCTCCTCCTCCTCCTCCGAGATAAGGGCTGATTTTAAGCATCCCCTCTTGGGGAGGTGGCAGCCCTCAGGGCTGACGGAGGGTTTTTAGAGGTTACCATAAGACTAAATCATGTTTTTCTTGTAAGCGTCGTACAATGCTTTTAATTCTTCCATACAGTCATACATTTCAACCTGCAATTTTGAGGCCGTGCCATAGTCCTTGGCGTTCAGCGCGTCGATTAGGCGGGTAAAGAGCGATTTCTTGTCCAGACTGTCTTTGGCAAGTTTTTGGCGCAGGGCGTTAATTCTTTGTAAATCATGAGCGTCTTTGTCGGACACTATGTCGGAGGTTATTTCTTTGGCGTTTCGCACAATGTCGCGATTTTCGGGAATTATACGGGCAATAAGCTCCGTTTTCCAACGAAGGAGCGCACCGGCCTTAAAGGCGTCGATTATCTCTTTACGCAATGCGCCGCTCGCCATGATGACTGCCTTTTTGTCGGGATATTCCTCAAAGTTTTGCATATTTTCCCAAACGGTTGCGGGGGGCTTGCCGAAAAGTTTGTCCCGCTCTTCGTCGGTGTAATCTTCAAACACGTCGTTTTCGCTTCTGTAGGCGCGTTCTTTTTGAAGGTAAAAGCCGCTCTCGCCGGGCTTTTTGGAAAGTTCCGCCAAAAGTTCCTCCGTGGTGTGATGCACCGCGATTTTTACGCCGTCCAACACCGCCGAATAAACCGCCGCCAAAGCAAGATATGTGTTCGTGTAGGGGTTGCAAGCGCGAAGCTCGAAACGGGTGGCAAAAGGATTATGAATATCGCGGATAAGCCCCGCCAAAATCGTTCGGTTGCGTGAAGGAATTTGCGGCGTATGCCCCAAACTCGTCACAATGCACACGGGAGCTTCAAAGCCGGGTTTTAGACGATTTAACGAGTCGTTGGTGGCCGACACAAATGGGTTTATAACTTCGTAATTTTTAAGTAGACCCATAATCGCGCCGTACCCCACCGCGCTCATAAAGTCCTTCGTCGGTTCGGCGGCGGAAAACAGATTTATCTTTTTGCCGTCTTTCAACACCGCCGCCATGCCGATATGAGTATGCTCGCCGTTGCCCGCCAGCCCTATCATGGGTTTAGCCTTAAAGCTGACCTCAAGACCCATGTTGCGAAAAACTTCCCGCACTACCGTCCGCACAAAGACTTCGTTGTCCGCCGCCTGCAACGCGTCGGCAAAACGCCAATCAATTTCAATTTGCTCGCAAACGTGCAAAAGCCGCCCGCTTTCGTCAATCTGCGCCTTTAAGCCGCCTACTTCCTTATGACCCATTTCGACGTTAAGACCATATTTGTTTAGTTCCAACACACAGGTTTCAAGAGCCGTCCGCACCGCACCATGGGTACGCTCCCAATATTGCTCCTGCATTACTTGGCTCGCGCTCATCTCTTCTATATTGGCTTCTTCAAGAGGAGTCTTGACCCAAAACTCAAGCTCCGTGGCGGAAGTAAACTCAATATCCGCAATATCCGCGCCGTTTGCGGGCAATCCCGCAATCTGCGGCTTGGCGGCAAAAACCTTCAGCAATTCGTCTTTGACAAAGGCAAGAGTGTCGGCAAGAACGGCGCGGGAATCAACGCGCTTGCCTTCGTGAATTAAAAAGGCGGGAATCCGCAATGTACCGATAGGTTTGTTGGTTTCTTCGTCGTAGTTTTCCATGTTATAATCCACGAACCAATTAACGGAGCTGTCCACGGGCATATCAACCTTTGCGTTGTTTAAGGTGGCGATACCCGTCAGCACCACGCTTGAACCATCGGTCTGCACGGCGCGCCCTGCGTAAAAATCGTCCATATCCTTTAGGAAAAGTTCCATGGGGATTTTTTCGTCGGTATCGTTGCCGGCCATGTCGATGCCCACCAAGGATACGAATTTAATTTCCGGGTGTTCATTTAGCTGCGTTCTTATTTCTTCGTGGGTGGAATTGGCTTTAATCACATACAGCAAATCGCTCATGTCATTCTCTCCTTTGTAAAACAAAGGCCGCACAAAACGAAGGGAAAAATCCCCTGTTTTGCGCGGCCTCATTGCCGATGATATTTCGTTGACGCAGGTTATGTTATCACAGGAAAAGAGGATTTACAATTCCTTAAAACCATGTATACAGGAATACATGATTTGAAATATGTCCTACTCGTGTTTTATAAAATTGGCGATTGACACCCGTTTGTTTTTGTCGCTCGATTGTTCGCCGTTATGCGCCGCCTCGATTGCTTCGGATAGCCCCGGTATATTTGGGAGCGGCCGACTTTTTCTGTTTGACCAGCGGGCAAAACCGCCGGGGGCGTCGGCATTTTCTTTCTTCGGCGTAGGTATGGCGGCTATGGAGGAAGCAATGTCGATTTTCTTTGTTTCTTCGACGGTTTTTTTCTTCTCGTCGGCTGTGATTTTTGCCGCCCGCTCTTCAATTTCTTTGTCCGATGCCATAAAATCCGCCGCCCTTTGCGCCGACTTTATGGCCTCTGATTGTTCCTTGGGCGCGTCGTCCGCGCTTTTTTGCGCTGTTGCGGGCGTGTCGGCCAGGGTTTTTGTTGCGTCGGCTTTGGCCGGTTCTTCCTTAACGCTTTCGATTTTCTTTTCTTCGGCGTTTTTGATTTCCGGCGTTTCCTTAACTTCGGCGGTTGCTTCTTTGCGCCGTTCATGGAAAGGCTGACGTTCTATAGGCTCTAATATGACGTCGAGAGTGTCGCCGTTTTTCACCGGGTCGGTAAATTCGGCGGGGTGTTTATTGACAAGCAACGTAAACTTCATGCGGCTCGTGGCGGCGGGCGGGTGAAAATCGACGGCCAATAGCGCATCGCTCACCGTTGTTGCCGCACGAAGATTTTTCTTAAAGCGGACTATCGCGCCTTCTTCGATGATTGTGCCGGTGGTCGCCGTCCGCCCGTTCATCATAAGTTCCACTCCGGCGTTTGGTACGCGGCACTCGTTGCCGTTGTACTTTAGCGCAACAAAGGCTTCGGATTCTCGAAGATTTAATACTTTGCCTAAATTCGGCTCATCGTCCGACGTGTACTCAATGCGGTCGCCTTCGCCTATGGGGTCGCTGAGGTTTGCCGTCATATCGTTGACGCTGATATGGGGTGTACAGGTGTATTGCGTGGGCGTGTTGTTTAACGTGAAATGAATTTTTTTGCCCAAAGGAGGAAGCCCCAGGGAACGCAACGCTTCGCCCAATGTTTTCGGCTCGCGGG